>NZ_JZWV01000404.1 GCF_000966975.1 Streptomyces katrae
GGACTCCGGGGACCGGCGTACGGTGCCCCGCGCGCCGGGCCTCGATCATCGCGACGGCCCGCGCCGGGAGCCAGGCCGAGGCCGTCCCGCTGTCGTCGCCGCCGTCGAAGAGGTGCGGGGCGAGCTGCGCCTGAAGGTCGGCGGGGGTCGGGCGCTGGGTGGCGTCCATCTGCATGCAGGAGTCGATCAGCGGCCGCAGCTCGTCCGGGAGCCCGTCGAGGTTGGGGCCCTCGCGCAGCAGCATGAACACCGTCTCGACCGGGTTCGCCCCGTGGTACGGCGGGTGGCCGGTGGCGGCGAAGACGAGGGTGGAGCCCAGCGAGAACACGTCGCTGGCGCCCTTGACGCTGCGCGAGTCCTTCGCCTGCTCCGGCGACATGTAGGCGGGGGTGCCGACGGCCACGTTCGTCATCGTGAGCCGCGTGTTGGACACGCCGCTCGCGATGCCGAAGTCGATCACGCGCGGCCCGTCCTCGACGACCAGCACGTTCGACGGCTTCAGGTCGCGGTGGACCAGGCCCGCCCCGTGGATGGACTGCAGGGCCTCGGCGATGCCGGCCGCGAGCCACCGTACGGCCTGCACGGGCATCGGCCCGCACTCGTTGACGATCTCCTCCAGCGAGGGCGCCGGCACGTACGCGGTCGCCAGCCACGGCACGGCGGCGCGCGGATCGGCGTCGACCACGGCCGCGGTGTAGAAACCGGACACCGCGCGCGCCGCCTCCACCTCGCGCGTGAACCGCACGCGGAAGAGCTGGTCCTCGGCGAGCTCGGTCCGCACCGTCTTGATCGCGACCCGCCGACCGGACGCCGACCGCGCGAGATAGACCAGCCCCATGCCGCCGGCGCCGAGCCGTCCCAGCACCTCGAAGGGGCCGATCCGTCTCGGGTCGTGCTGCGTCAGCTGCTCCACCACTCGCCTCCACACCTCCCCGTACGGGCCCTCTGCCCGGGCCCGCTCTTTACCGGCGCGTCCGCCAGCGCGCGCACCGGCACCGCGTCCGGCCGCCCGGCGTCCCGTACGGCACCACCGGCGGAACGGATGCCGTTCCGCCGCGTGCGGCGACCGACTCCGGGCCCGTGGCCAGGAGTCGCGCAATCCCGATTCTGTCAGGCCCGCGCCTGGTCCGGCCCCGGCTCCGGGTCCGCGTTCGCGCGCGGCTCCGACAGGAGGGCGAAGACGGCCCCCTGATTGTCGGCGACGACGGCGATCCGGCCGTACGGCGTGTCGAACGGATCGGCGGTCACCCGCCCGCCGAGGCGCTGCACCGTGGCCACGCTCGCGTCGCAGTCGGGGACGGCGAAGTAGGCCAGGAAATGGGCGGGCATGATCTCCGGGAAGGCGTCGGTGATCAGGCTGCGGCCCAGGACGGCGGTGGCGGCGCCGGGCGCGCTGCCGGGCGGGGACCACAGCCGGTACTCGGCGGCGGTGGGGCTGCCCGCGGCGGCGCCGGGGTCGTCGGGGTCGTACTGGTCCTCGGGGACGTAGCCGAAGACGGTGGCGTAGAACACGTCGACCGCGTCGCGGGCGCGGGTGTAGAGCTCGGCCCAGCAGTAGGCGTACGGCTCGCCCTGGGCCTCGAACCCGTGGTGGGTGCCGGGCTGCCAGAGCCCGAAGACGGCGCCTCCCGGGTCGGCGGCCATGGCGGCGGTGCCGTAGGGGCCGACGGGCTGGGGGTCCATCACCATCTGGCCGCCGGCGGCGCGGATGCGGGCCGCGCAGGCGTAGGCGTCGGAGGTGTAGAGGTAGACGCCCCAGACGGTGGGCATGCGGCCGTCGGGCTTGGGGGCGAGGGCGGCGACGTTGCGGCCGCGGCTGTAGGCCTGCGTGTAGCCGCCGTACTCGGGTCCCGCGCTGTCGCCGAAGGTCCACCCGAAGAGCTCGCCGTAGAAGCGCTTGCCCGCCTCGACGTCGGGGAGCGAGGCGTCGACCCAGCAGGGGGAGCCTTCCGCGAATGCGACCATGGGGAGGTTCCTTCCGGTTGCGCTGGGTCTGTCCCTGATGGACATGGTCCGCCCGAAAGGTTGTCCACACCCTGTTGACAAGACTATTCGGGGGATACGGGGCGATCCGGAGCGGGGTGCGCCGGCCACGCGGGCGGCCGCACCGGCCTCCGCACCGGCCTCCGCATCCAGTGTCGCAATTCGGCTGAAATCCGCCGCCCCGGGACCTCCCGCAACGCTTTCCTGGCTGGTCGGCGGGGTCGTAACCCCATTTGCAGGCGGCCGAATAGCGCGCCGGAGCCCCCTCGGTAAGCTGACGGCATGACAGGACAAGTACGCACCGTCGACGGGCGTGTCGCCGGCCGGCGCGGCCAGGCGACGCGGCAGAAGCTGCTCGACTGCCTCAGCGAGATGCTCAGCTCCTCGCCGTACCGCGACGTCAAGGTGATCGATGTCGCGCGCAAGGCCGGTACCAGCCCCGCCACCTTCTACCAGTACTTCCCGGACGTCGAGGGTGCCGTCCTGGAGATCGCCGAGGAAATGGCCACGGAGGGCGCCCAGTTGACGGCGCTCGTCGAGGGACGCAACTGGGTCGGCAAGGCGGGCTGGGCAGCCGCCGAGGAACTCGTGGACGGATTCCTGGACTTCTGGCGCCGCAACGACGCGATCCTGCGCGTGGTCGACCTCGGCGCGGCCGAGGGCGACAAGCGGTTCTACAAGATCCGCATGAAGATCCTGAACTCCGTCACCAACTCCCTTACGGAGTCGATGAAGGAGCTCCAGGCCAAGGGCAAGGTGGACAAGGACCTCAGCCCGGCGGCGATGGCCGGCTCACTGGTGGCGATGCTGGCCGCGGTCGCCTCGCACCAGAAGGGCTTCCAGACCTGGGGCGTCAAGCAGGCGGAGCTCAGGCCCAATCTGGCACTGCTCGTGCACCTGGGCGTCACCGGCAAGAAGCCGACCAGGTGACGGCGGACCCCTCCGGGGGGTCCGCCGTCCTCGAAGCCGTCCTCGAAGCCGTCCTCGACGAGGTTCTCGACGAGGTTCTCGACGCCGTCCTCCGCGCGCCCGTTCCCGCGTCCGCGTCCGCGTCCGCGATCAGCGTCGCTCGAGGCGGAACAGCCTGATCTCGCGCTCGATGCGCGCCTGGTACGTCGCGTACGGCGGCCAGAACCGCAGTACCGCCTGCCACGCCTCCGCCCGTTCGGCCCCCGCCAGCAGGCGGGCCCGTACCGGGATGTCCCGCCCCTGCCAGTTCACGTCCGCGTCCGGGTTCTTGAGCAGGTTCCCGGTCCAGGCCGGGTGGCCGGGGCGGCCGAAGTTGGACCCGATCAGCAGCCAGCTCGCGCCTCCGTCCTCCGGCATGCACGCGAGCGGGGTGGTGCGCGGCTCGCCGCTCCTCGCACCCCTGGCGGTGAGGATCACCCCCGGCAGCATCCGGGCGCTGAGCAGCACCTTTCCGCCGGTCAGGCGGTGGACCGCCTTGTCCATGGCGGGGATGAAGTGCGGTGCGATCCGGGCGAAGAGGAGGGTGGAGGAGACCTTCTGGATGAGTTTGACGGGGAGGGTCGCACCGGAAGCCATCAGACGGCCGCCTTCTGGGGAGTCGCGGAGGGGTCGGAGGTCACCGGGCCGGCCGCGGCGAAGAGGCCGGCCCGCCGCGCGGCGTGCGCGCGGAGCCGGTGGACCGGGCCGAAGAGCAGCTCGTCGGCGGCCGCCCGTTTGAAGTAGAGGTGGGCGTCGTGCTCCCAGGTGAAGCCGATGCCGCCGTGGAGCTGGATGGCCTCCCCCGAGGTGGTCCGAAGCGCCTCCAGGGCCTGGGCGAGGGCGAGGGGGCCCTGCTCGGGGTCCCAGGCGGCGTAGTAGGCGGCTGAGCGGGCGGCCTGGACCTGGACGTACAGGTCGGCGAGGCGGTGCTTGACCGCCTGGAAGGAGCCGATGGGCCGGCCGAACTGCTCCCGTCGGCATACGTGGTCCACGGTGCGGGCCAGCGCCTGCCCGGCCGCGCCGACGGCCTCGGCGGCGAGGACGGTGGCGGCGAACAGGCCGGTGGCGGCCAGGGCGGGGAGCGGCCCGGCCTCCCCCGTGTCATGGCCCTCGCTCTCGCCCAGCAATTCGGCTTGCACGTCCCGGAGTTGGATCCGACCCTGCGGGCGGGTCTCGTCGAGGGTGGCCTGCCGGTCCCGTACGAGGCCGGGCGCGTCCCCCCGCACGAGGAACAGCAGGGTCCGGGCCCGGGCGAAGCCGCCGGTGTGCGCGGCGACGAGGAGCAGGCCCGCGCCGTGCCCGTCGAGGACCTGGGCGACCTCCCCGTAGAGCCGCCAGCCGTCGGCGCCGGCGCGCGCCTGCACCCCGCCCGCGCGGCCCCCGCCCGCCCAGTCGCCGGGGGTGTTCTCGCCGGTCAGGGCGAGGGCGGTGGCCAGGGCGGGGCCGGGAACGGCGAGCGCCGCGGTCAGCTCCCCGGCGGCGAGGGCGGGCAGCAGGGCGGCGCGCTGGGCGGCGGTGCCGAGGGCGCCGATCAGCGGGGCCGCGAGGGCGGCGGTGGCCAGCAGGGGCGAGGGCAGCAGCACGCGCCCGGTCTCTTCGCAGGCCAGCGCCAGGTCGGCGGGGGTGCAGCCGACGCCGCCGTACTCCTCGGCGATGGCGAGGCCGGGCAGGCCGAGCTGCCGGGAGAGCTGCTGCCACAGCTCGGGATCGTGTCCGGCGTCGGTCCGGGCGGCGGTCTTGACCTCGTCCGGGCCGCAGCGTTTGCCCAGGATCTCGCGCAGGGTGCGGCGCATCTCGTCCTGCTCCGCAGTGAAGGCGGCGTCCATCGTCGGGCTCCTCCCCGTTTCTGACGGGCCGTCATGTTAGAGCGGCGGAGACGAGATGCCCAGGGGGCGGGGGGCGGGCTTTGAGGGCCGGCCCCGGGCTCGACGAAAGGGGCCGGCGCGGGGCGACGGGGTTCCTTCTGACGGTACGTCAGATGTACCGTCCTCCCATGCCTGGACCCTTGTCCGTACCGCCCGTGTCCCCGTCCCTTCCCGCCCCCCGCCGCCGGGTCGCGGTGGTCGGCGTCGCCCTCTCGGACTGCGGCCGGGTGGACGGCCCGACCCCGTACGCCCTGCACGCGCAGGCCGCCCGGCGGGCGCTGGCCGACTCCGGCCTGGACCGCTCCGTCATCGACGGCTTCGCCTCGGCCGGTCTCGGCGTCCTGGCCCCGGTGGAGGTGGCCGAGTACCTCGGCCTGCGGCCCACCTGGGTCGACTCGACGTCCGTCGGCGGTTCCACGTGGGAGGTCATGGCCGCCCACGCCGCCGACGCCATCGCCGCCGGCCACGCCAACGCCGTCCTGCTGGTCTACGGCTCGACGGCCCGCGCCGACATCAAGGCCCGGCGGCGCACGTCGAACCTGTCGTTCGGGTCGCGGGGGCCGCTCCAGTTCGAGGTGCCGTACGGGCACACCCTGGTGGCGAAGTACGCGATGGCCGCGCGCCGGCACATGCACGAGTACGGCACGACGCTGGAGCAGCTCGCCTCGGTGGCCGTCCAGGCCCGGGCGAACGCCGCCACCAACCCGGAGGCGATGTTCCGCGACCCGATCACCGTCGAGGACGTCCTGGCCTCGGAGCCGATCGCCGACCCCTTCACCAAGCTGCACTGCTGCATCCGCTCCGACGGCGGCTGCGCGGTGCTCCTGGCGGCGGAGGAGTACGTCCCGGACAGCGCCAAGACCCCCGTGTGGATCCTGGGCACGGGCACGTCCGTCTCGCACACGACGATGTCGGAGTGGGAGGACTTCACGGTCTCCCCCGCCGCCGTCTCCGGCCGGCAGGCCTTCGCCCGGGCCGGACTCACCCCGGCGGACGTGGACCTCGCCGAGATCTACGACGCCTTCACGTACATGACCCTGGTGACGCTGGAGGACCTCGGCTTCTGCGCCAAGGGGGAGGGCGGGGCCTTCGTGGAGAAGGGCCGCCTGCTGCGGGACGGGGAACTCCCGGTCAACACCGACGGCGGCGGCCTGTCGGCCTGCCATCCGGGCATGCGCGGACTGTTCCTCCTGGTCGAGGCCGTCCGCCAGCTCCGCGGCGAGGCGGGACCCGGCCGCCAGGTCACCAAGCGCGGCGGCACCGGCCTCCCGGAGATCGCCCTGGCCTCGGGTACCGGCGGATGGTTCTGCTCATCGGGCACGCTGCTGCTGGGGCGGGGGTGAGGGCCCGCCATCTCCCCCCTCGATGAGATCTTGGCCGGTCGGGTGGCTGCCCACCGGAAGCAATGGATCACCGGTGTAGGCCTGGTGCCGCCTTCACCGCGGGGCGGAGTGGGTCTTGAGCCACCTCAGCAAGGCCGCGAAGGCGGGGGTCATGGTGGGGTCCGACTGTTCGAGGACCGTGGTGCCGCCGTTGTCCTCCACGGTGATCGCGTAGGTCATGGCGTCCCTGGCGAGGCCATCGGAGCCGGTGGGAGGGGGCGTCGCCTCGGCCGTGGTCACCAGCCGGGTCAGTTCCGCCGCGTCGGTCTCGGGGAGGGTGGACGTGTCCAGGGTCTGGGGCCGGCGGCGGACCGCCGCCGCCAGCCCTCCGTACGTCTCCAGGGTCACCTTCACGTGCTGCCCTTCAGAGCGGCGATGTCCCTGGCCAGTCCCGACACCTTGGCGTTCAGCTCCCCGAGCTGCCGGGACAGGGCCGCCAGGCCGTCCTCCCGGCCGACGGCGCCGTTGCCGCTGACCGCGAAGGCGCGGGCCTTCGGGACGCCGCTGATCTGGACCTCCACGCCTGCCCACGCCGCCAGCACGGCCGCCTGCTCGGAGCTGCCGACGCCGAACAGGTCCCCGGCCTTCTGGTAGGTGGTGTCCGCGAAGTCCTGGAAGGTGGCGTCGGCGGTCGACGCCCGGAGCGCGTCGTACCAGATGCGTCCGGCGCCCTCCCAGGCGAATCCGCCGATGCCCACCGCCGCCAGGTAGAACGCCTTGTTCGGGATGCCGGAGTTGATGTGCACCCCGCCGGAGTCCCCTCTGGGGGTGTCGGGCAGGTGGATGAACTTGCTCATGCGGTCGGGCTGGGGGTCCTTCCCGAACTGCGGATTGTTGTACGCCTGCCCCGGCGCCTTCAGGGACCGCAGGGCGTCGCCGGTGATCCCCGGGGTCCATACGTCGGCCCCGATCTGCCAGTCCGCCTCCTCGGCCGTCTGCTTCAGCTTCCACTGCTTGACCAGTGAACCGAAGACGTCGGAAATCGACTCGTTCAGGGCCCCGGACTGGTTGTGGTACTCCAGTCCGGCGGTGTTCTCGGTGACGCCGTGCGTCACTTCGTGGCCGTTCACGTCGAGGGATCCCGCGAGGTTGCTGAACTCCTGTCCGTCTCCGTCACCGAAGACCATTTGCTGCCCGTCCCAGAACGCGTTGTTGAACTGCACGTCGAAGTGGACGTATCCGTCCAGGCGCATGCCCTGGTCGTCGATGGAATTGCGGTGGAAGACCTCCTGGTAGAAATCGCGGATCACGCCCAGTCCGTCGAACGCCTGATTGACCGCCGTGTCCGAGGACGCCGGTCCGTCCTCCGTCCTGGCCAGGGCGGCCCCGCGGAGGGAGGCCGCCCCGTCGCAGTCGAAGACGGTGCGCCGGCCGTCACCGGGGGTGGCGGCCGCGCCGGCGATGGACGCACGGACCGCACGCTCACCCCGCAGGCGCGCGGTGGTCAGCAGAGTGTCCAAGGCCGCCTGGCGTATGTCACTGTCCGGGCTTTCCAATAGCTTGTCGAGGATGTACGGGGGGATGATGCAGTTGATCGGGCGGGTCCTCATAAGACACCTCCGGGGCGAGAGGACCGTGAATGGGATCGTCGGTTAAGAATTCACCATTTGACAATTCATCATTCGATGGGACGATGTGGGTGTCGGATGCCGCCGGCAGCGAAGGCGGGAACAGCGGGGGCCCGCGGATGTGAAGGCAGCGGGAAAACGCGTTCGGCGCCTGCCAGCCCTTCGTTCCGGCTGTGGCGAGCTGTGGCGACACGCTGATATCACCAGTCTCCTGCCGCCCGTGGCGACCGGCAACCGGCCCGGGCCGATGTCGGACGCCGAATTCTTTTCGCCGGTTCTGGGGAGTTGGGGCCGGCCCGCTACCAGTCCAGCGCGTCCAGGGGCCGGCCGTTCGGGGCCACGCGCAGGTCGTGGTGGGTGTGGTCGAGGTCGATCAGGCGGATGTGGGACGGGTCCCGCCATTCCGCCTGGAGGACGCCCCTGGGGTGGCCGGGGGTGTACGAGGCCACCGGCCAGCGGCGGGCCGTGGGGAAGGTGCCGGTGACGATGTGGACGCTCCAGGCCGGGTCGCCCAGCCCGAGGTCCCGTTCCACCACCAGGCGGCGGCCCGAGCCGTCCGGGGCGGGGACGTCCCACTCCCGGTCGGGGAAGGGGTCGGCCGCGACCCCGTACGCCGGTACCGCCAGGACCCCGCACATGACCGCCCCCGCGAGGCCGAGGCCGGCGGCCTTGCGCGCCGCCGGGCGACGGGAGGTGAGGAGGGCGGCCCCGGTGAGGGCGAGGGCGGCCAGGGCGGCGAGGAGCACGGGGTGGTTCAGCTCGGCCGCGAGGTCCGGGCCGCCGGGCCGGTCGTAGTGCGCGGCGGCGAGGGCGGCGGCAACGGCCGCGGTCGCCACGGCGGCGGCCGCGGCGACCGGCGTGCGTGCCGTGGCTCGGTGCGGGTCCATGACCGGAACCCTAGTGCGGGGCGGGCCGCCGTTAGCCTGGCCGTATGACCGGCGACTCCGAGTTCCACGAGGTCCTGCACTCCCTGCGCGTCTGGGACACCGCCTTGCCCTCCTTCGACCCGGCCTCGGCGCCCGCCGAACCCCTGGAGCTGTTCCGGGAGTGGTTCGTGCACGCCGCCCGGGCGGGGCAGGTGGAGCCCCACACGATGAGCCTGGCCACGGTGGACGCCGACGGCCGGCCCGACGCGCGGATCCTGATGCTGCACGACGCGGACGCGCGTGGCTGGCACTTCGCCTCGCACGCCACCAGCGCCAAGGGCCGCCAGCTGGCCGGGGGGCCGGAAGCGGCGCTGGTCTTCTACTGGCCGGCGGTGGGGCGGCAGGTCCGCGTCCGGGGCCGGGTGACCGCGTGCGGGGAGCGGGAGAGCCGGGCGGACCTGGCGGTCCGCTCGCGGGGTGCGCTGGCGGCCGCGCTGACGGGCCGGCAGAGCGAGGTGCTGGGCTCCCGGGAGGAGCTGGCGGAGGCCTCGGCGGCGGCCTGGGAGCGGGCGGGCGCGGAGCCCGACGCCCCGGCGCCGACGTGGACCCGGTACGTACTGGAGCCGCTGGAGGCGGAGTTCTTCCAGGGCGACGCCGCCCGCCGCCACGTCCGCCTGCGCTACCGCCGCGCGGAAGGAAGCGGCT
The DNA here is from genome assembly GCF_000966975.1 of Streptomyces katrae. Classification (GTDB taxonomy): domain Bacteria; phylum Actinomycetota; class Actinomycetes; order Streptomycetales; family Streptomycetaceae; genus Streptomyces; species Streptomyces katrae. The sequence goes on from NZ_JZWV01000404.1 coordinate 9,318, forward strand.
GGACCCGCGAGCTGCTCTGGCCCTGAGCCCCGCCCCGGCCGCTCAGGGGCGGAACACCGCCACCCACACCCCCTCGGCCGCCTCCCGGAAGGTGACCCGCAGCGGCATGCCGATGCGCAGCTCGCCCTCCGGGCAGCCGACCACCTCGGTCATCATCCGGGGCCCCTCCTCCAGGTCCACGACGGCGGCCGCGTACGGGACCCGTCCGCCGAAGGGCGGCAGGTCGTTGCGGTGGATCACCGACCAGGTGTAGAGGGTGGCGCGGCCGCTCGCCTCCTCCCAGCCGACCCGGTCCTCGCCGGCCCAGCAGAAGGGGCAGAACTCGCGCGGGTAGTGGTGGGCGCGCCCGCAGTCGGCGCAGCGCCTCAGCAGCAGCCGGCCTTCGGCGGCGGCGTCCCAGTAGGGGCGGGTGAAATCGTCGGCCTCGGGGAGGTCGTACCGTACGGCGCTCACAGGAAGAGTCCGATCAAGGCGTCGAGGGACCAGGTCTGCCAGGCCATGGCGAAGAACGCGACGCCGGAGATCAGCGCCATCATCGCGTTCTGCCCCTGCTCGGCCCAGTCGTGGATCATCAGCACCAGGTAGAGCAGGTTCAGCAGCAGCCCGCCGAGCAGGGCGACGGGGGTCAGGAACCCGAGCACCAGGCCCAGCCCCAGCGCGAGTTCCGCGTAGACGACGACGTACGCCATCAGCCGCGGCCGCGGCTGGACCACCGACGCGAAGCCGCTCCTGACGAAGGACCACCGGTGCTTTCCGGCGACGTCGGCGGCCCAGGATATGCCGGTGCCGCGCTCGAACCAGCCCTTCTTGTCCTTGTGCCGCCAGCTCTCCAGCCACCACAGGCCGAGGCCTATGCGCAGCACGGCGAGCCATTCGGCCCCGCCGATCCAGATGGTCTGCATGGACCGCCACCCTCCACTCGATCTGACGGTACGTCAGTTCAGCGGATCGGCACCGATCCCGCAAGGCCTCAGACGGCCTCCGTGAACAGCCGCCCGTACCCCTCGACCCCGTCCGCCCCCGCACCCGCCGCCCGCAGGGCGGACCACAGCAGGACCTGGTTCGCGGTCAGCACCGGGCGCCCGAGGGTGGCCTCCAGGGCCTGGATCACGCCGACCGCGCGGAAGCCGTTCCCGCCGATCACGACCGCCTCGGCCGCGTCGCCGACGACGCCCGCCACCCAGGCGTGCAGGTCCTCCGGTGTGATCAGCGTCTGCCCGCTGGGCAGCCCGCAGGGCGCGGCGTACGGAACCTCGAACCCGGCCTCCTCGTAGTAGCCGCGGCCCAGCTCGTTCAGCGTCTCGTCGAACCACGGCGGGTCGACCAGCGCGATCCGCCCCACCCCCAGGCTGCGCAGCGCCTCGACGGCGGCGGCGCAGGGGGCGACCACCGGCAGCCCGTGGGCGCGCTCGCGCAGCCGGTCCAGCAGGTACGCCTCCCCCCGCGCGCCGGTCACGTACGAGGAGCTGGTGAAGGCGTAGCCGATCGCCGCCACCGGCGCGGCCCCCAGCAGCTCGGCCGCCCGGTCCACCTGGGGGTTCTCCGCGAAGGCCCGCACGGCGGCCAGCGCGATGGTGGGCTCCATCGCACCGCCGCTCCCCATCGCGCCGAACGGCACCCGCGCGTAGTGCAGGCCCACCCCGGCCGGGGCCATGGCGCGCAGCTCCGACTCGGGGCCGACGTCGGCGTGGGGGGTGAGGACACCGATCCGGACGCGTACGTCCCACCCGTCGGGCTGCCACATCACGCACTCCTCTCCACCACCGATACGCCCCACTTTGTCAGGGTTTCACCCGCTCTGCGGCCGAGCCGCGCCGGACCCCCCTCCCCCACCCGCCGCCCCCGTGACCGATCCGCAATCGATTCCCTCCTCGACCGAGACCCATCAACCCTGTGTGTCGATACGCTCACTCCTCATGCCCGCGCCCGCATCCGCACCCGACCTGACCAGCACCCAGCCCCGCCCCGTGTACGTGATCGGCGCGGGCCCCGGCGGCCTCGCCGTCGCCGCCGCGCTGCGCGCCCGCGGGGTGCGCGCGGTGGTCGTCGAGAAGTCGGACGCGGTCGCCGCCTCCTGGCGCGGCCACTACGAGCGGCTGCGGCTGCACACCACCCGCCGCCTGTCGGCCCTGCCGGGCCTGGCCATGCCCCGCCGCTTCGGCCGCTGGGTGGCCCGCGCCGACGTGGTCCGCTACCTGGAGAAGTACGCCGAGTACCACGAGCTGGAGCTGGTCACCGGGGTCGAGGTCACCCGGATCGAGCGGGCCGCCGACGGGGAGGGCTGGACCCTGCACGCCTCCGGCGGACGGCTCCTGGCGGCCGGAGCGGTGGTCGTGGCCACCGGCTTCAACCACACCCCGCACCTGCCGGACTGGCCGGGCTCCGCCACCTTCACCGGGCGGCTGCTGCACGCCTCCGGCTACCGCGAGCCCTCCCCCTACGCCGGCCGGGACGTGCTGGTTGTGGGTGTCGGCAACACCGGCGCGGAGATAGCCGTGGACCTCGCCGAGGGCGGCGCGGCCCGGGTGCGGCTCGCGGTGCGCACCGCCCCGCACATCGTCCGCCGCTCGACCCTGGGCTGGCCGGCGCAGCGCACGGGGATCCTCGTCCGGCGGCTGCCGGTGCGGCTCGTGGACCGGCTCGGGGCGCTGGTGGCGAAGGCCTCGGTACCGGACCTGTCCGCGTACGGGCTCCCGCGCCCCGCGCCCGGCCTGTACAGCAGGGCGCGGCAGGGGGCCATCCCGGTGCAGGACGTGGGCCTGATCGACGCGGTCCGCGCCGGCCGGGTGGAGCCCGTGGCCGCCGTGGCCTCCTTCGACGGGGACCGCGTCCTCCTCGCCGACGGTACGGAGATCACCCCGGACACGGTGATCGCCGCGACGGGCTACCGCCGCGGCCTCGAAGCACTGGTGGGCCACCTGGACGTCCTGGACGACCGGGGCCGCCCCCGGGTCCACGGCCCCCGCAGCGCGCCCCACGCGCCCGGCCTGTACTTCACCGGCTACACCAACCCCATCAGCGGCATGTTCCGCGAACTGGCCCGCGACGCCCGCCGCGTGGCGAAGGCCCTCGCTCACTAGTCCGGCGAGCGCCCAGGTTCACCGGGTTCGCGGTTCGATCTCGCCCGCGAAGACGATGACTCCGCCGCAGATGGACGACGTCCGTTCCCGCCAGGCGGGGTCCTCCGTCCGGCGTGGTGAAGACCCACTGGTACCGGGCCCACTCGTCCGGCATGTCCACCGCCGAGCAGCGCACCATCGTGCCGGTCCCCGCCGGGTGGCGCCGGATGTCCAGCACGAACCGCTCGATCGCCGCGATCCCCTCGCTGCGACCCAACGGCCCCCAGAAGACCACGTCCGAGGTCAGGGCCTGGGAGAGCAGGGCGGTCACATGGCTGTCGTCCGGGGCGTTGAACGCCGAGATGAACGTGTCGATCGCGGAGCGTGCGATTTCTTCCTGCATGCCCCAGTCATACCAGCCCGTTCCGCGTGCACCCGGCCCGCGAGCCGCCTTCCGGCCACGGTGGGCCTTCCCGGTCACGCCCGGCCCTCGGCCGGTTCCGGTCTGGACGCCGCCCGAACACCTCTGCCACGGTTCAGGCACACCACCTCCACCACCTTTCCGGCGCATCCCTGTTCCTGACGGCGCGTCAGTTCAGTAATCTGACATGACGTCAGCTACCGACGACTCCATCGAGGTTCATCGAGCAGGGCGGGCGAAGCGATGCTTGGATCTACTCACGGCACCCTCACCACCGACTTCCGCGCACGGGTCGAGGCCTGCGGGGAGACCCCCAGGACCGCCGTCCACTCCACTGCGGCACCGGCCGCCGGGGACACGGCCGAACTGGACGTCAGCGGCCGGCCCCTGCACTCCGACGTACCCGATCTGGACCGGTTCTTCCGGCCGGAGTCGGTGGCCGTCATCGGCGCCTCCGACACCGAGGGCCGGCCCAACACCGGCATCACCCGGCAGCTGATCGCCTGGGCCGAGCGCGTCGGCGCCCGCGTCCACCCCGTGCACCCCACCCGGACCTCCGTCTTCGGACTGCCGTGCCACGCCTCCGTCGCCGAGCTGCCCGAACAGGTCGACCTGGCCGTCCTCCTCGTCGCCGACCCGCTCCCCGTCATCGAGGAACTCGCCGACACCAAGGTCAAGTTCGCGGTCGCCTTCGCCTCCGGCTTCGCCGAGACCGGCGAGAGCGGCGCCGCCGCCCAGGCCCGGCTGACCGCCGCCGTGCAGCGCTCGGGGCTGCGCCTGCTCGGCCCGAACACCAACCTCAACGCCTTCGAGAGCTTCCGCGAGGACCTCGACGGCCCGGCCATCGCCCTGATCACCCAGTCCGGCCACCAGGGCCGCCCCGTCTACACCCTCCAGGAGCTGGGCATCCGCCTCTCCCACTGGGCGCCCACGGGCAACGAGGCCGACCTGGAGACCGCCGACTTCATCTCCTACTTCGCCGAACGGCCCGAGGTCGGGGCCATCGCCTGCTACGTCGAGGGCCTCAAGGACGGCCGCTCCTTCCTCCTCGCCGCCGACCGGGCCGCTCGCAACGGGGTCCCCGTCGTCGCCGTCAAGGTCGGCCGCACCGAGACCGGCGCCCGTATGGCCGCCTCGCACACCGGCAAGCTGACCGGCGCCGACACCGTCGTGGACGCCGCCATGCGCCAGTTCGGGGTGATCCGCGTCGACGGCCTCGACGAACTCCAGGACACCGCCGCCCTCCTCGCCCGGGCCAGGCCCCCGCAGGCCGAGGGGGTCGTCGTCTACTCCATATCCGGCGGCACCGGCGCCCACTTCTCCGACCTGGCCACCGAAGCCGGCCTCACCCTCCCCACCCTCTCGGAGGCCAAACAGGCCGAGCTCCACCAGTGGATCCCGTCCTACCTCAACGTCGCCAACCCCGTCGACAACGGCGGCCACCCGGTCGGCGACTGGCGCGGCCGCAAGATCATCGACGCGATCCTTGCCGACCCCTCCGTCGGCGTCCTGATCTGTCCGATCACCGGCCCCTTCCCGCCGATGAGCGACAAGCTGGCCCAGGACCTGGTCGACGCCGCCGAAGCCACCGACAAGCTGGTCTGCGTCATCTGGGGCTCCCCCGTCGGCACCGAGGAGGCCTACCGCTCGACCCTCCTCGGCTCCTCCCGCGTGGCCACGTTCCGCACCTTCGGCAACTGCATCACCGCCGTCCGCGCCTACCTCGGCCACCACCGCTTCACGGCCTCCTACCGCTCCCCCTTCGACGAGGCCCCCCGCACCCCGTCCCCCTCCCACCGCAAGGCCCAGGCCCTGATGCGGCCCGGCCAGCAGCTGAGCGAACACGCCGCCAAGCAGCTGCTGCGCGCCTACGGGATCCGCGTCCCGCGCGAACAGCTGGTCACCAGCGCCGCGGCGGCGGTCCGCGCCGCCGGGCTGGTCGGGTACCCGGTGGTCATGAAGGCCTCGGGCCCCCAGCTGGCCCACAAGACGGAACTCGGCCTGGTCAAGGTCGGCCTCACCTCGGCGAGCCAGATCCGCGACGCGTACCGGGAGCTGACGGACATCGCCCGCTACGAGAACATCCCGCTGGACGGGATCCTGGTCTGCCAGATGGTCGAACGCGGCGTCGAGATGGTCGTCGGCGTCACCCGGGACCCCCTCTTCGGCCCCACCGTCACCGTGGGCCTGGGCGGCGTCCTGGTGGAGGTCCTCCACGACGCGGCGGTCCGCGTACCCCCCTTCGGGGAGGACCAGGCCCGCACGATGCTCCGCGAACTGCGGGGGGCGGCGCTGCTGGACGGCGTACGGGGGGCTCCGCCGGCGGACGTGGACGCGCTGGTGGAGGTGGTCCTGCGGGTCCAGCGGATGGCGCTGGAACTGGGCGACGACCTCTCGGAGCTGGACATCAACCCCCTGATGGTCCTCCCCCGCGGCCAGGGGGCGGTGGCCCTGGACGCCCTGGCCATCTGCCGTTAGCCCGACGGACCTCCTCCGCCCCCGGACCCCGCGCCTCAAACGCCGGCGGGCTATTTACAGCCCCGCCGGCAGATAGCCCCGCCGGCGCGGGGCTGGATTTCGCGGAGCGAAATTCCAGCCCGCGCGGCGTTTGAGCGCA
>NZ_JZWV01000405.1 GCF_000966975.1 Streptomyces katrae
GTCAGGGGCGGAGCCCCTGGGAACGGAGGAAGGGCGGGTAGGGGACCTCAGCCCGCGCAGCGGCCCCGCCCAGCCGCACCCGGCACGCGACATCAACCACCGACCCCCGAACGGAGTTCCATGACCCCCGCCACCCCCTCGGACGAGATCCGCCACCGTTTCGAGAACGGCGTCTCCTGGATCACCCTCAACCGCCCCGACGCCATGAACGCCCTCACCTGGGACCAGCGCGAGCGCATCATCGCCCTGCTGGCCGACGCCTCCGCCGACCCCGCCACCCGGGCGGTCGTCCTCACCGCCACCGGCAAGGGCTTCTGCGCCGGCGCCGACCTCCGAAGCGGCGGCGGCGCCCCCGCCACCACCGACCGCGTCGCCGGCGACGTCGCCCGCATGATCCGGCTCGGCGCGCAGCGCCTCGTCACCGCGGTCCTCGACTGCGAGAAACCCGTCATCGCCGCCGTCAACGGCACCGCCGCCGGCATCGGCGCCCACCTCGCCCTCGCCTGCGACCTCGTCATCGCCGCCGAACCGGCCCGCTTCATCGAGGTGTTCGTCCGCCGCGGCCTCGTCCCCGACGGCGCCGGCGCCTACCTGCTGCCCCGCCTCCTCGGCCCCCAGAAGGCCAAGGAGCTGATGTTCTTCGGCGACGCCGTCCCCGCCGCGGAGGCCGCCCGCCTCGGCCTGGTCAACAAGGTGGTCCCGGCCGACGAGCTGGAGGCGGCCGCCCGGGAGTGGGCCGAGCGGCTCGCCCAGGGCCCCACCCGCGCCCTCGCGCTCACGAAGCAGCTGGTCAACGCCTCCCTGGACGGCGACCGCGCGACGGCGCTCGCCGCCGAGGCCACCGCCCAGGAACTCAACATGACCACCGCCGACGCCAACGAGGGCGTCGCCAGCTTCGTGGAACGCCGCACCCCCAAGTACCTCGGCCGCTGAAGGGCGGGGGCAGGGCCCCCTACATCCGCGGATCCGGCCTCAGTACCGCGAACACCGCCCCCGCCGGGTCCGCCGCCCAGGCGATCCGCCCGACGTCCGGCACGTTCGCCGCCGGCATCAGCACCGCACCCCCGGCCCCCTCGACCTTCGCCACGACCGCGTCCGCGTCCGCCACGTGGAAGTACGGCACCCAGCGCGACGGGATCGTCGACGCCCCGCCCGCCCCCTCCCCCTGCGGCGCGACCCCGCCGAAGGAGGTCTGCTGCTGGTCGCCCTCGGCGAGGCTCAGCACCCGGTACGTCATCCCCGGCGCCTCCATCTCCGCCGACCGCCACCCGAACACCCCGCCGTAGAACCGCAGGGCCGCCTCCGGGTCCGGTACGTGCAGCTCGACCCACACCAGGCTGTTCTCCGCCGAGGCCACCTCCAGCCCCGCCGTCTTCCCGGGCTGCCAGCAGGCGAACCGCGCGCCCTGCGGGTCGGTGAACTGGGCGAGCCAGCCCTCCCCCATCACGTCCATCGGGGCCACCCGCACCTGCCCGCCCGCGCGCATCACGGCGTCGGCGGTGGCCCGGATGTCGGGACTCTGGAAGTACACGGTCCACGCCGAGTCTCCGTCCTCCTCCGTCAGCGGTCCGAGCGCGGCCACGGTCCTGCCGCCCTGCTGGAAGAACCCGTAGCCGCCCGCCTCGGGCCCGGCGGAGACGAAGTCCCAGCCGAAGACCTCCCGGTAGAACGCGGCGGCCGCGCCGGTGTCGGGGCTGCCGAGGTCGAGCCAGTTGGGTGATCCGGTACGGAAGTCGGTGCCGAGCATCAGGTCCTCCACGGGTGGGCGGGCGGCGTCACGCAGTCGCTCGCCACCATGCCCACCCCCCACCCGCCGCGCGGCGTACGGACCGCCACGCCCGCCCGGATTCACCCGTTCGGCGCCGCCCCGCCCGGCCCTCGCCCACTCCCCTCCCCGCGCCCTCCCCGAGCCCTCCCCGCTCCCTTCCCACCCCTTCTCATCTGACGAACCGTCAGGTTCAATCGAAGGGTGATGGGACACGCAGGGATGGCGGCCACCGTCGTCCGATACCTCAGGTCAGCCGGCTCCCCCACCTCCTCGGCCCGGGAGCCCGACTCCGCTCACGTCGACGCCCTCCCGCGCCCCGACCTGCGGGCCGTCGGGGAGGACGAGCGCGCGCCCGTCAGCCCCGCCGAGTTCCGGGCCGTCCTGGGCAACTTCGCGAGCGGGGTCACGGTCATCACCGCCCCGCCCGCCGAGGGCGAGGAGGGCCCGGCCGGCTTCGCCTGCCAGTCCTTCGCCTCGCTGTCCCTCGACCCGCCCCTGGTCACCTTCATGGTGGCCCGCACCTCGACCACCTGGCCGCGCATCGCCCGCGCCGGGGTGTTCTGCGTGAACATCCTCGGGCGTGAACATCCTCGGCGCCGACCAGGGCGAGCTCTGCCGCGCCTTCGCCGTCAGCGGCGCCGACAAGTTCGCCGGGGTCTCCCACCGGCCCGCCCCGGCCACCGGATCCCCGCAGCTCGACGACGTACCGGCCTGGATCGACTGCCGGATCCACGCCGTCCACACCGGCGGGGACCACCTCATCGTCGTCGGCCGGGTCGAGGCCATGGGCGCGGAGGGCGAGGGCGACCCCCTCCTCTTCCACAAGGGCCGCTTCGGCCGCCTGGCCGACTGACCCCGGACAGCCGGACAGCCGGACACCCGGACACCCGGAGAGACCGGTGGCCCGGCGCGCTCCAGCGCGCCGGGCCACCGCCACACCCCGGACCGGCCTCAGAAGGTGAGGACCCCGCGCGCCACCCGCCCGTGGTGCGCGTCGTCCGCCGCCTTCGCGAAGTCCTCCACCGGGTAGACCTCCGTCACCAGCTCGTCCAGCAGCAGCTCACCCCGCCGGTACAGCTCGGCGTACAGCGCGATGTCCCGCTGGGGCCGTGAGGACCCGTACCGGCAGCCCATGATCGTCTTGTCCAGGTACATCGAGGAGACGAGGAAGGACGCCTCCTCCTTGAAGCCGGGGACCCCCAGCAGTACCGCCTGCCCGTGCCGGTCGAGGAGGTCGATCGCCTGCCGGATCAGCTTGACGCTGCCCACGCACTCGAAGGCGTGGTCGGCGCCGGTCGGCAGGATCTCGCGGACGGCCGCCGAGGTGCCGGCGAGGTCCCCGGCCGCCGAGGCGTCCACGAAGTGCGTCGCGCCGAACTGCCGGGCCACCCCCTCCTTCGCCGGGTTCGCGTCCACCGCGACGATCACCGACGCCCCCGCGATCCGGGCGCCCTGGATGACGTTGAGCCCGATCCCGCCCGTCCCGATGACCACGACGGTCTCCCCGAGCCCCACCTTCGCCCGGTTCAGCACGGCCCCCACCCCGGTGAGCACCCCGCAGCCGATCAGCGCGGCCGAGGTCATCGGGATGTCCTCGGCGATCTTCACCGCCTGCACGGCCTTGACCAGGGTCCGTTCCGCGAAGGCCGAGTTCGACGCGAACTGGAACAGCGGCTGCCCGCCCCGCGAGAACGGCCGGTCGGGCATCCCGATCGCCCTGCGGCACATCGTGGGCCGGCCGCGGTCGCAGTCCGCGCAGGCCCCGCAGTTGGCGAGGGTGGACAGGGACACGTGGTCACCCGGCGCCACGTGCGTCACACCCGCCCCCACCGCCTCGACCACCCCGGCGCCCTCGTGCCCCAGCACCACCGGCGACGGGAAGGGGATCGTCCCGTCGATCACCGACAGGTCGCTGTGGCACAGCCCGGCCGCGCCGATCGCGACCAGCACCTCCCCCGGCCCCGGGTCCCGTATCTCCAGGTCCCCGACCACCTGGGCCTGCTTGCCGTCGAACACGACGCCCCTCATCTGGGCTCCTTAGGCAGGCCGAGCACCCGCTCGGCGATGATGTTCCGCTGGATCTCGTCCGAGCCGCCGTAGATCGTGTCGGCCCGGGTGAACAGGAACAGGCGCTGCTCCTCGTCGAGCCCGAGCTCGTACGGGCCTCCCCGCGCCCAGAGCCCCGGCCCGGCCGTGGCCCGCGCGCCCCGGACGGCCACCGCCAGCTCCCCGAGCCGCCGGTGCCAGCCGCCCCACAGCAGCTTGGCCACGCTGGGCGCCCCCGCGTCCCCGGCGTCCCCGGCCTCCCCCAGGGTCCGCAGGGCGTTCCACCGCATGGTGCGCAGCTCGGCCCACTGCCGTACGAGGCGTTCGCGCAGCACCGGATCGGGTGCGCCCGAGGCCGCGTACGCCTTGACCACCCGCTCCAGCTCCGCCGCGAACCCGATCTGCTGGACGAGGGTGGAGACCCCGCGTTCCAGGGCGAGCAGCCCCATGGCCACCGTCCAGCCGTTGCCCTCGCCGCCGACGACCTCCTCGGCCACGGCCCCGTCGAAGTAGACCTCGTTGAACTCCGCCGTCCCCGACATCTGCCGGATCGGCCGGACCTCCACCCGTCCCGGCTGGTCCATCCGTACGAGGAGGAAGGACAGCCCGTGGTGGCGCCGGGACCCGGCCTCGGTCCTCGCCAGGACGAAGCACCAGTCGGCCTCGTGGGCCAGGGAGGTCCAGATCTTCTGCCCGGTGACGCGCAGCCGCCCGTCCGCCGGGTCGCGCACGGCGGCGGTGCGCAGGCCGGCGAGGTCGGAGCCGGCGTCGGGTTCGCTGTAGCCCTGGCACCACAGCTCCTCGCCGCGGGCGATGCCGGGCAGGAAACGGGCCTGCTGCCCGGGGGTGCCGTAGGCGAGGAGGGTGGGGGCGAGGAGGTTCTCGCCGATGTGGCCGACCCGGCCGGGGGCGCGCGCGGCAGCGTACTCCTCGGCCCACACCACCTGTCCGGGGAGGGAGAGCCGCTGCTGCCCGTAGGCGCCGGCGGGGGCGTCCCAGCCGGTGCCGATCCAGCCGCCGCGGCCGAGTTCCCGTTCCT
>NZ_JZWV01000406.1 GCF_000966975.1 Streptomyces katrae
GTTCCCAGTCGCGCCGGGCCGCGACGCCCTCGTGCTCGCTGCCGGGCCCGCCGAGGCCGATGGCCTCCTCGTACGGGCCGACGAGGTGCTCGGCGAGCCAGGCGGCGGCCCGGCCGCGCAGCTCCTCGGCTTCGGCCCCGAAACTGAAGTCCACGCCCCGCCCTCCCCTTCTACGCGTTCGGACGTTCCTTGGCGGCGGCCGCCTTGGCCATGGCTTCGAGCTGGGCGAGCATCGGCATCGGGTCGGTGCCGACCGTGCCGGGGAGGAAGTCGGCGATCTTCTCGGGGGTCCAGGACCCTTCGGCGTATCCGGCGCGCAGTTCGCGGGGCTGGGCCCAGACGGCGATCTTCGGTCCGGCGATCGTGTAGACCTGCCCGGTGATGCCCTCGGCCCTGGCGCGGTCGCTGAGCAGGTAGGTCACGAGGGCGGCGACGTCCTCGGGCTCGCCGATCTCCTTGAGCTCCATGGGCACGTTGGCGGACATCCGGGTGCGGGCGACGGGCGCGACGGCGTTCGCGGTGACCCCGTACTTGTTCAGCCCGAGGGCGGCGCTGCGGACGAGGGAGATGATCCCGCCCTTGGCGGCGCTGTAGTTGGCCTGGGCGACGGACCCGGCGTGGTTGCCGCTGGTGAACCCGATGAGGGTCCCGTACCCCTGCCGCCGCATGACGGCGGAGGCGGCCCGGAAGACGGTGAAGGTGCCCTTCAGATGCGTGGCGACGACGGGGTCCCACTCCTCCTCGGACATGTTGAAGAGCATCCGCTCGCGCAGGATGCCCGCGACGCACACCACCCCGTCGAGGCGCCCGTACTGGGCGAGGGCGGTGTCGACGATGCGCTGGCCGCCGGCCATGGTGGAGATGTCGTCGGCGACGGCGACGGCTTCCCCGCCGGCCGCGAGGATCTCCTTGACGACGTCCTCCGCCACCTCGCTGGTGGGCGCGTTCCCCTCGATCCCGACGCCGTAGTCGTTGACGACGACCTTGGCGCCCTCGGCGGCGGCGGCGAGTGCCACGGCCCGGCCGATGCCCCGGCCCGCGCCGGTGACGGCGACGGCCTTGCCTGCCAAGAAGTTCCCCACGTCCGGCCCCTTCCCGCTTTTTCTGACGGTCCGTTAGATTCTATGACCAGTCAGATCCCTTCCCACAAGCCCCTGTTCGTTCAAGGAGTGGATGGCGGCCATGACCCTGCCCCCCGAGTTCCACGAGATCGCCAAGCGCGTCAACAACTGGGGACGCTGGGGCGCCGACGACGAGATCGGCACCCTCAACCTGATCACCGAGGAGGTCGTCCGGGCTGCCGCCGCCGAGATCCGCACGGGCCGCCGCATCCCCCTGGCGCTGCCCCTCAAGGAGGACGGGGTGCAGGCCGGCATGATCCCGGGCCGGATCAACCCGCTCCACACCATGGTCCAGATCAATCAGGAGCTGTTCGGCCCGGGCACGGTGGCCTGCAGCGACGACGCGGTGACGATGGGCCTCCAGGCGGCCACCCACTGGGACGCCCTCACCCACGTCTCGCACTCGGGCCGCATCTACAACGGCCGCCCGGCACACACGATCACCGCGCACACCCGCGCCCAGTTCAGCGGCATCGACAAGGCCACCCCGATCGTCTCGCGCGGGGTCCTGCTGGACGTGGCCCGCGCCAAGGGCCTGGACCGGCTCCCGGGCGACCACGCCGTCACCCCGGGGGACCTGGCGGAGGCGGAGGAGTTCGCCGGGGTCACGGTCCGCGCGGGTGACGTCGTCCTGGTCCGGACCGGCCAGATCCAGGTCTACCTCGCGGGCGACAAGCACGGCTACGGCTTCCCGTCCCCGGGCTGTCGGTCCACACCCCGGAGTGGTTCCACGCCCGCGACGTGGCGGCGGTCGCGAACGACACCCTGACCTTCGAGATCTTCCCGCCGGAGATCGACAACCTCTGGCTCCCGGTACACGCCCTCGACCTCGTCGAGATGGGCATGCACCAGGGCCAGAACTGGAACCTCGAAGCCTTGTCCACAGCCTGTGCGGAAGAGTCCCGCTACTCGTTCCTCCTGTCCGCCATGCCGGAACCCTTCGTCGGCGGCACGGGCACCCCGGTCTCCCCGGTTGCCATCCTCTGAACCAGGCTGAACCAGAC
>NZ_JZWV01000407.1 GCF_000966975.1 Streptomyces katrae
AACCAGGCTGAACCAGACCACCTTCACGCACTCCCCCTGCGCCACGGCGGCCCACTCGTCGGCACAGGCCGCCACGAGCGCGAGCCCCCGCCCACCGGCGGCATACGCCCCGAGCCCACCCCCGCCCTGCGGCCACCGCTCGGGGGCGCAGTCGGACACGTAGACGGTGACCCGATCGCCGGCCAGGGCCACCTCGACGGCGATCTCGGCCGTATCGGTGTGCCGGTAGGCGTTCGTCACCACCTCGGACGCACAGAGCCGCGCCCGCTCCTCCAGCCCCGCATGCCCGGCACTCCGCAGCACGGACACCACCCAGTCCCGGGCGATGCGAGGGGTGTCGGCCCGACTCGGCGCGACCATCCGGTAGTTCAGGCCGGGGGCGGGCTCATCGGCATGCCGTAAAGCGCTCGTGTTCATCGTGGTCTCTCCCAACGCGGTACGAGTTCGCGCTGCCTGCGCCATGCGTGGCATTGGCCGCCCCCAGGTGACGCGCGCCCCAAGGCGCGCGTCAGCGGCTGCACTTCGGTCTTACTGGCGTGCGACGCGGTGCAAGCACTGACTGTAGCGACTCCGTCACACCGTTTCTACGGAATCCGTAATACCCAAGCGACAGGTGGACCCTACTCCCGGGCACAGGCCAAGATGAGAGCCGACAGGAGGGGGCGCCGATGCCGCCAAGGAAGGCTCCAACCGCTCGGCAGCGCCGACTGGGTAGCGAGCTCCGCAAGATCCGGGAACAGGCCGGCATCTCGATGACCGACGCCGCATCCCAACTGAGCACCGACCGAACCAACATGAGCAACGTCGAAAGCGGCCGCTTCGGCGTCAGCAGCGAACGCGTACGCACCTGGGCGCGGCACTACGGCTGCCCCGACCAGGCCTACGTCGACGCCCTCGCAGCCATGGCCGACGAACGCGGACGCGGCTGGTGGGACGACTACCGCGACGAGCTCCCGGCAAGCCTGCTCGACCTTTGCGAGCTGGAGCACCACGCCATTGCGCTGCGCAGCGTGCAGATCATGCACATGCCCGGCCTGCTGCAAACCGAGGACTACGCCCGCGCTGTGTTCGAGGAAGCGGTTCCATCGCTGACGCCCGTTGATCTGCGCCGTTACCTTTCACTGCGCATGCGACGCAGGGACGTGCTCGACCGCAAAGACATGCTCAGCTGCGACTTCCTGATCCACGAAGCCGCCCTGCGCATGAAGTTCGGCGGCCGCCAAGTGGCGACCAGCCAACTCAACTACCTGCTTGAACAGTCCGAACGCGACAACGTGACCGTCCGCGTGATCCCCTTCGAAGCCGGGGGCTTCCCCAACGCGGGCGGCCCCACCCTGTACGCGTACGGCCCGGTGCCGCAACTGGACACCGTCCAGACCGACATCCCGACCGGCTCCGTGCTGCTGGACGCCGAAACCCGGCTCGCCAACTACCGAGCGGTACTGGATCGGACGGAGCACCGGGCATACGGCCCTGAACGGTCTCGCGATTTCATCCGCGAGATGGCGCAACAACTGTGAAGGCGTGAGAACAGTGGAAATCATCTGGCGCAAGTCCTCCCGGTCCGCGGACACAGGCAACTGCCTGGAGGTCGCAGTGCAGGACGGCGAGATCCTCATCCGGGAAAGCGACGACCCCTCCGTCATCATCCGAACCTCCCGGGCCAAGCTCCGGGCCTTCATCGACGGAGCAGCCGCAGGCGAGTTTGACGACCTCGCCTGAGGGGCTGAAGCACCCCCGGCCCCCTGCCCCACGGGTAGGGGGCCGACTTGCGTCGCCCCTCGCAACGGCTTGGCATATGCCGTATCACCCGTTAGACGTCAAACGGTTGATACGCCCCTGCGGCCAGCGCTAACGTCGCATCACGCCGCGCCGGCTCGGCCCGTAGTGGCGTAACTCTCCCTTGCTCTGCGCCAGTTCGGGAGAGGTCACCGGTCGCCCCCTCCCCGCCGCTCGTCACAGCCCGGAGGGGGCGACTCTCCGCGACGGCAGGAGCCCGGCACATGACCACGGCCACGCCCACTCCCCAAGACCACACGGTGGCGATCCGGACCGGCTACTGGTTCGAGGCGCTCTGCTACCTGGACGCCTACGACGCCCCGCCCGAACTCCTCGACCGGGCCATGCTGGACACCCCGGAGGAAGCAATCCGCCTGATCCGGATCCAGATCCGGACGGCCCACCCATTCGCCCTCTCCCCCGCAGAGGTGGACCGGGCCCTCGCCTGGGCCGACGGCGGCGGCCGCATCCAGGCCCTCGCCGCCCTGCACCGCGGCGAAACCGCCGGCTTCAGCATCGTCCTCCGCAACGGCCTCCGCCCCGAATGGCGCGTCCGCCCGGTCGACTACCTCTCCCTCACCCGCACCCACCCGGCGGCGTGCGCCGACTGGGAGGTGTCCGACCAGGCTCTCGCAAACGACACGTACCAGCGCCACGCTTAGCGGCAGGCACCTGCCACCGGACCGGCCGACACGAGAAGACGGCATGGACGCATCCACCTCAGCGAACTCCGGGGAGGCCGCCGCTGAACCACATCCGGACCCCCTCAGATCGGCAGGCCGATCACACCCCACCCCCGCCGGTCCGCCTCGCCGAGCACCTCGGCCCAGCCCCCCAGCAGCTCGGCGAACTCATCGAACCCGGCGATCCACTGCCCCGGCTCCCGCCCCGCGAGCTCCCCGTACGGGATCCGGAGCCCCTCCAGCCCGGGGGCGGCCGCCTGCCAGCTCCGCCGCAGCCGTGCCACCGTCTCCGGGCCCCGCACGATCAGCGGGCCCTGCCTCCACAGGCCGTCCAGGGACGGGAACACCCCGGCGTCGACCTGCTCGGCATCGACGTCGGGCCGCGGTCCCCACCAGATCAGCCCCTCCAGGAACTCGTCCAGTGCCGCCCGCACCTCACCCCCGGCGGCGCCCCGGACCTTCTCCCAGCCATCCGCCGCCCGGAAGTGCGGCTTGTACGAGCCGAGCGTGCCCCGGAACTCGTACCGCCCCAGCCAGGACCGCTCCGCCCCGGTCGGCCAGACCCACCCGTCGACGACATCACCGTCCCCGTCGGGGTCGTCGTCCGCGTACGCCGACTCCTGCACGACCCGCAGCCGCTCGTCCGGAGCGATCTCCGAGAGGTGCACCCAGTCGACCACCAGGACCGTTATGTCCACACCCATGCGGCGATGCTAGCCGCGGCCCCCCGCACACGGCCGCGTCGGACGATCAGGACCGCACGTCACCCGAGCCGCTCAGTACCAACGCTGCCCGGGCGCGGTGTCCTCATCGCGGAGGACCGCAGGCTCCTGGTCCACCGCCGGCACCCGTTCACCCGCTCCGCCGGGGTGACGCTGTCGGCAAGGACCACACCGTCCGGGCGTTCCTCCAGACCCTCCGTGAACACGCCGCGGTCCATCAGGACGTGAGCTGGTAGATGCTTTTGCCCACCAGGAACAGCCCCACCACCAGCACCACGGTCACCAGGGCCTGGTCCTGGTGGGACTGGAGCCAGGTACGCAGTCGGCCCAGCCGTACGCGGGCGGAGTCGGGGGCGAAGGTCGTGTAGAGCTCCATGGTCAGAAGGCCGCTGGTCGCGATGAGGCAGTACACGAACAGCGCCAGGAAGGAGCCGGCGTGGGACAGGTCGGCACTCACGACCGTCGCCGCACCCGCCGCCACCAGCCCCCACGGCTGGAGGAGCGGGCCCAGCCCCGCCGCGGTCCACACCGAGATCTGGTCGAGCCGCGCGGCCATCCCACCGGAGGCCTCCTGCGCCTCCTGCGCCTCCTGCGCCCCCTGTGTCTCCTGCGTCTCCTTTGTCTCCCCTGTCTCCTTCATCTCCTGGGACCCTGGGTGCTCGCCCGTGCGCCGGCCGGCCTTGCGCCGCCGCCAGCCGTACACGATCAGCCCGACCCCGATGGCGAGTTTGAGCGCGGACGCGGCGGTGGAAGGCGGGGACTTGGGAGCGGGGGGTTCGCCACCGGTGGCCAGGAGTACGACGGCCAGGACGGCCACGAAACAGGCGAGCCAGGCGACGATGAAGGCCAGGCCCTTCAGGATTCCGCGGTCGGCCGACAGCACCAGGACGAACGCGGCGATCGGCAGCGGGAACACCGCGATCCCCAGTCCGATGAGCACCAGGTCAAGAACCATCGCTACCCTCGGGCGGTCCTGCGGGCCCGGGAAGTGGGCCGCTCTCGCTCATGGCTCCATCGTCACGGTTTCCCCGCGACCCCACAAATCCCCGGTCACGGGGCTCACCCGTCTCCGCCCGTCATTCAACCGTCCGGCCCTTCGTCACGCTCCGCCCGCGAGCGGCGCGGTCGCACGGGCGGCAGGCTGGCAGCATGCAGCCAGTGCCAGGGGCCGGAGGAAGCCGCCCGGACCGGCGGTCACGCCGTGCCCGGCGGTCGCACCGTACCCGGCGGCCGGAGGACGGCCGGCCGCCGGCTGCCTCGCGGCGGCCCCGGGCGACGGCGCTGCGCAAGCGGGCGAGGGGCCTGCGGACCTGGGCGGTGGGACTACGGACGAGGGCCGAGACCCGCGTCCCGATGATCACGCATCTCATGGAGCACCTGATCTCGGTGAACGTGCTCGACTCGGCGACCCGGCTGGCGGCACAGACCTTTCTGACGGCGGTGCCGCTGCTGTTCGTGCTGTCCTCCATCGCCCCGGAGGGGCTGCGCGAGGAGTACGCCAGCTCCCTGCAGCACCTGTTCGGCCTGTCCGGAAGCGCCCAGGCCGAACTGGACAAGGTCCTCAAACAGACCGGAGCCCCCTCCGACGAACTGCAGCAGACCATCGGTACCGTCGGCGTTCTGATGGTGCTGATCTCGGCCACCGCGTGCAGTCGCGCCATGCAACGGCTGTGCGAGCGCGCCTGGAGCCTGCCCAAGTCCGGAGCACGGGTGGCCGCCTGGCGCTGGATCGCCTGGATCGGGGCGTGGCTGGTGATGATCGGCCTGCAGGGGAGCCTGCTCACCGCCTTCGGCCACAGTGAGTGGCTGGGGGTGCTGCTGCTGTTCCTCGCGGAGGTCGCCATGTGGTGGTGGACGCAGCACCTGCTGCTGACCGCGCGCGTACCGTGGCTGCCACTGCTTCCGGGGGCGGTCATGACGGGAACGGCCCTGAGCGTGCTGTCCACCACCGCCCCGCTGTACCTGCCCCGGGTCCTCAACCGCAGTCTGAACACCTACGGAACGCTGGGCGCGGTCTTCACGCTGCTGTCCTGGCTCATCACCCTGTGCGCGGTCGTCGCCCTGTGCGTGACCGCCGGCGCCGTCGTGGCCCGGGAGCCCTGGGCCGCACGCCGCCTGGGAACACCGGCGCCCTCCGGTCCAGCTCCGTCACGCACGGGCGCCGGACAACGAAGACCGCCATGACGAGGGCGGGAGAACCCGCACGTCAGGGGCGTACGCAGCATCCTGGCCCACCGGAGGCCGGTCGGCCCCGAGCCACTGTGCGGCCTGCCACGCGACGGCGACGGCGATCCGCGCCACTCCGGGCCACTGGGCCCGCACCGATGAGTTCCGCCCTCCCCGGCAGTCTCACCCCCAGCACCCCTGCATCCTCACGACCATCGGGAAGGTCCCCCATGTCCACCCAGCTCCTCCGAGCCGTCAACATCATGGTCTCCCGGGACGGCATCGGCGCCGGCGAGAACCAGCGGCTCGACCAGCCCTTCGGCGACGGCCTCGACCCCGCGGTCCTGTTCTCCTGGGCCGGTGCCACCGCCAGCTGGCCGAACCGCACCGAACCCGGAGGGAGCCGCGGCCTGGACGACTACTTCACCCGCGACTGGAACCGCAACATCGGCGCCGAGATCATGGGCCGCAACAAGTTCACCCCCTACCGGGGCCCCTGGGAGGACCACCCCGAGTGGCAGGGCTGGTGGGGCGACGAACCCCCCTTCCGCACCCCGGTGTTCGTCATGACCCACCACCTCCGCCCGCCGCTCACCCTCTCCGACACCACGTTCCACTTCATCGACGCCGACCCGGCCACGGTCCTGTCCCGGGCGCGCGAGGCGGCGCAGGGCAAGGACGTCCGCCTGGGCGGCGGGGTGACCACGATCCGCGAGTTCCTCGAAGCCGACCTGGTCGACACGCTCCACGTGGCGGTGTCACCGGTGGAAGCGGGCCACGGCATCCGCCTGTGGGACTCCCCGGAGGACCTCCTCGACCGCTTCCACCTGGACGTGGTCCCCAGCCCGAGCGGCGTGACCCACCACCTGTTCTGGCGCCGCTAGTGCTCTAGTGATGTCCATGCCATCGATGTCCTAGTCTGACGTGGTGTGGACAACGCTTGCGCCGCTCATCGGCGTCCTGCTCGGCGGGCTCATGTCGATACTGACCCAGCGCGTGGCAGGACGCGCCTTGGAGCGCGGCGAGGCGCGCCGCAGTGCTCGTGAACTTGCCGAGGCACGCCGTAGCGAGCGGCTCACCCACCTCGTCGAATTCCTGTCCGCGGTGCAGGAAGCAGAACGAGTCGCGGTGGACCGGCATCACCACAACCTGGCTGACGAGCAGTGGCAGGCCCGGGCACGGCAGGTCCTCGACAGGGTGTGGGTGACGCAGAAGACGATCCACATACTGTGCGCGCCCGAGGTCAGCGAAACGGCACACAGCCTCGCCTGGGCGGTGCAGGAGGTGATCAGAAAGGGCCCCGAGGACACGGAAGATCCGCAGGACGAGAAGGTCTGGGCGCACATACGTCCGAGCCGACAGGCATTCCTTGATCTCGTGCGCGACCAGCTGAGTTGAACCCCGGGAGGGATCCAGCGGAAGGTGGTGGCCGCGCGCCGAGGCCGTCTGATGAGCGTTGCCGAATACCAGGACGAGCAGGGCGACCTCCTCCGCGAATGGCATCGCGAGGACGGGCCGGGCCTCACCATCCGGGCGGGGCGGCCAGCGGTCCTGCGCGGTCGCGCGTCCGCCGCGGCGGACATGGCCGACGCGGTCGGCGAGCTGTACTCATCCGACGCCGAGGACGCCGTCCTCGTCTGGAACGGGGTGCCGGTCAGGCTGTCGTACGCCCACGACCTCGCCGCCCTCCTCGACGACCTGGTGCCCCTCCTGGAGGAGGTCCGGCGGCCGGAATTCTCGGAGACCGAGGTCTTCTGGGGATCCGACACCTTCTCGGCCGAATGGCGCATCGTCCGCGAGGGCGACTCCCTCAGGATCCGGGCGCGCTGGCACAGCACGCTCGGGAACCACGAGTCACTGCTCGCCGAGCGCGGCGATCCGGTGGTTCCCGCGCAGGTGTTCTCTCGCGAATGGGCGAAGCTGCTGCGGCGGATCGTGACCGATATCGAGGCGGAAGCCGTGGAGTTGCAAGACGATGACATCTTCCTTCGTGCCAAGGCCCTGCTCGCGGCCTGAGGACGTACTGGAGCGGCTGCGGGCCGTCGAGTGGGACATGCGCTGGGACCTGGCGTTCGAGCACGCCGGGTCCCGGCGGGTGCTGATGTGGGAGTACCTGCGGCGGGCGGCCGTGTGGGCGCGGGCCTGCGGGGCTGAAGAGGGGTGGCCCTTCTTCGACGTCACGCCCTGGGTCGACCCGGAGTTCGAGCTCGGGGCGGAACAGGCGGACGGGCTTGATGAGTTGCTGCTCCGCGTGCCCGGCGCGGAACTCCGCCGGACGTGCGAGGGGGCCGTGCGGCTCGCCGAACTGCGCGCGCGGAGGCCTGACGCGGTGGACGGGCTGCCGGATCTGTACGAGCCGCTCGTCCTCTTCTACGAGCGGGGCGGGTCGTTCACCCGGGACTGCGCGACGTCGGCGCTCGACCTGGTCGGTGTCTCGTACAGGCCCGGCCCGCTGGAGGGGTTCCTCGGCAGCCGGCCCGTTGCCGTCCTCGGGGACGCCGTGCTCGATGCCCTCGACGTCGAGGGGCGGGTCGTCTACTACGCCCCGGAGGGCGGTGGGGGCCCGCTCCTGCAGCGGCACGCGTGGGGAACCGAGGTCCTCGGCCCCGGCCTGCGGTGGTGTCCCACCGCCCGGGATCCGGAGGGCGAGCGCGGCCTGGTCCGGATCGACCGGCTGGAGGCCGCCCGGCGGATCGGGCGCGCGGCGCACCCGGAAGGGCCGCCGCGGTGACGGCCGGCCCCGGTGACGGCTCCGCTCCCGGACGTCCGGAACGCGCCGGGGTCGTTCGGGCCCGTCACTGAGGACGACGGCGGCACGGTTCGGTCGTCCGCGGCGACCGGCCCGCCATGCGGCCGCGGACGGCACGCCGGTGACGAACCCGCCCCCGTCCGACGACGGGCGGGCCACCCGGCCGACGGCCGCCACCGCCGCACCAGGACCCTGCCGGCCTCTCAGCCGACGCCGACGCCGAACCCGCCGCCGAACCCGCCGCCGGCGCCGACCCCGGCCGCGTACGGGGCCACCCCCTCCGCCGTCGGGCCGGCCCAGCCCACGTAGCCGTCCGGGCGGATCAGGAACGCCCCGTCGCCGTAGACCCCGTACGACGGGATCCGCACCGTCCGCACGCCCGGCAGCTCCGCCGGCGCGGCCGGGGCCGAAGCCGCCTCGCCCACCACCAGCAGGGTCCAGTGCGGCCCCCGGAACGCGTCGAAGAGCCGGACCCCGCCCCGTATCCCGTCCGGGGCCCGGTCCCCGGCCCGCACCCCGTCGGCGGGCAGGTCCGTACGGGTCTCCACCGCCAGGG
>NZ_JZWV01000408.1 GCF_000966975.1 Streptomyces katrae
AGGAGCCCCGGTAGCCGAGGCCCAGCTGCTGCGTGGCCGCGCCGCGGCGGGCCTCGCCGCGGTGGATCCGGGTGGACAGGCCGAGCATGTCGGCGGCGACGGGAATCCGCTCCTCCTCGTACGTACCGAGCAGTTCCTCGGCCGCCGCACCGCTCAGCACGGCGGCGAGCTTCCAGCCCAGGTTGTACGCGTCCTGCACGCTGGTGTTGAGCCCCTGGCCGCCCGCCGGCGAGTGCACGTGCGCGGCGTCCCCGACGAGGAAGACCCGCCCCTCCCGGAACCGGTCCGCCATCGCCGCCCGCGGCCGGAACTCCGAGGCCCAGCGGACCTCCGTCACATCGCCCGCGTCCAGGTGCGACCGGGTGGCGGCCACCGCCCGCAGCCCCTCCAGCGAGAGGTCGATCGCCGGCCCGTCCGCCGCCATCTGCGCGGTGACCTGGAAGTCCTCGGTCCCGGCGAGCGGGCACACCGCGAGGAAACCCTCCCTGCCCTCCGGCGGGAAGATGTGCCAGTGGTCGCGGTCGAGGCCGGTGATGCGCACGTCGGCCACCAGGATCGGGTCCGGGTCCACGGTCTCGCCCGTCATCCCGATCCCGAGCAGCCTCCGCACCGTGGACCGCCAGCCGTCCTCCGCACCGTGGACCGCCCGCCGTCGGCGGCGACGGCGTACCGCGCCCGCACCGGCTCACCGTCGGCGAACTCGGCCGTCACCCCTTCCCCGTCCTGCGCGATCCCGACCAGCTCCCGCCCGAAGGCGACCCGCCCGCCGAGCTCCTCGAGCCGGGCGAAGAGGATCTCCTGGGTGCGCCACTGCGGCACCATCCAGGGCTCGCGGTACGGGGAGCCCTCCTCCACCTCCGCCGGGTCCCACATCGCCTGCTCGCGCAGCCGCTCCCCGTCCCGCCAGATCATCCCGGCCGGGTAGGGGCCGCCGGCCGCCCGGACGGCGTCGCCGACCCCGAGGTCGTCGAAGACCTCCATCGTCCGCGGCTGGATCCCCTTGCCGCGCGACCCGGGGAACAGCCGCCCGTCCCGCTCCACCACCAGGGCCCGTACGCCCCGCCGCGCGAGGTCCACCCCGAGCGCGAGCCCGGCCGCCCCGGCACCGACGACCAGCACATCCACATCCACGCCCACATCCACGCCCATCACACCCACCAACCTTCCTTAACACCGTTAAGTTCCACTCCCCAGAGAGTGCCCTTAACGGTGTTAAGCTGTCAAGCGTGTCCCCTCGCAACTCCCCGAAAATCGACAAGGGCCAGGCCGTAGAGACCTCCCTCCGGCTCCTCAACGAGGTCGGCCTCGACGGCCTCAGCCTCCGCGCGATCGCCAAGGAGCTGGGCGTCCAGGCGCCAGCCCTCTACTGGCACTTCAAGAACAAGCAGGAGCTCCTCGACGAGATGGCCACGGAGATGTACCGCCGCATGACGGCGGACTCCCCCCTCTCCCCCGGCCTCTCCTGGCAGGACCGCCTCCTGACCGCCAACCGCGGCCTGCGCACCGCCCTGCTCCGCTACCGCGACGGTGCGAAGGTCTTCAGCGGATCCCGCTTCACCGGCACCGAGCACGCGGTCGCCATGGAGGACAACCTCCGCGCCCTCACCGAAGCCGGCTTCACCCTCCCCCAGGCCGTCCGCGCCACCACCACGGCGTACCTCTTCACCCTCGGCTTCGTCACGGAGGAACAGGGCGTCGAACCCCTCCCGGGCGAACGCCGCGAAGGCTTCGACGTCGCCGAACGCGCCGCCCGCTTCGCCGAGTTCCCCCTCGCCGCCGAGGCCGGGGCGGACCTCTTCCAGAACTACGACGAAGGCTTCGAGGAAGGCCTCGCCCTGGTCGTCGCGGGCATCGCGAACCGGTACGGCCGGTGAACGGAACGGCGTACGGCTTCCTCACGGCCGCTCCCCCCACCCCGGACGGCCTGACCAGGGCCCTGGCCGAGGCCTTCGCGATACCGGCGGGCCGGGTCGACGTCGCCCCGGCCGGCACGGTCGACGGCCGGACCTGGGACACGGCCCTCGTCACCTGCGACTACGACCTCCTCCGCGCCGGCGACCTGCGCGGAATGCTCGACGTCTACGCCGTCCCGGCCGTCACCGCGCCCCCCGCCCCCGAGGAGGTCGCCGCGGCCCTGGCACGGGAGCTGGCCACCCCCGTGCTGGTCGAATGCGGCGGGCAGCCCTGGATCCGGAAGGTGTTCCTCCCGCAGGGCTGGACCACGTACGCGGCCATGGAGGACCTGGACCTGGCGGGGGACCAGCCGTGGTTCCGCGTGTACGCCACCCAGACCGGCCTCGCCGCCTTCCCCGAGGCCGAGGTGGAAGGCCTGCCCGAGGCCGTACGCGCCGTCCCGCCCGCGACCCCCCTCACGGACGGGCTCGGCGAACCCGGGACCCTCCTGCGCCCCTGGGAGGCCCTGGTCTCCCGCATGGCCGCCGGCTGGCCCCCCGCACGCTGGTACGACCCCGTACGACCCCGACATGTACCGCGCCGACCTGGAGGCCCGCGACCGCCTCGAAGCCGCCCTCCCCACCCTCCCGGCCCCCGTACGCACCGCCCTCACCACCCTCGACACCCGCTTCCGCGAGCTGACGGTCGACGACGCCGGCGAGGAACTCGGCGCCGACCCGTCCACCACCCCCTGGTACCGGCACCGCCGCCCGGCCGTCCTCCCCTGGCGGGTCCTCCTGCCCGCCGACCCCGAGGCAGCCGACTGGCTGTGGAAGTGGGTGACGGAAAACGGGCCCCAGGGCGTCCCCGGCGGCGTCGACCTCTCCTCCCTCGACCTCAGCGGCGCCGACCTGTCGGGGGCCGACCTCTCCTCGTCCCTCCTCTGCGCCGCCGACCTGGCCCGCACCCGCCTCACCGGGACCGACTTCTACCGCTCGCACCTCCAGGGCGCCGACCTCACCGGCGCCGACGCCACCGGAGCCTGCTTCGTCCGGGCGGACCTCGACGGCGCCGTCCTGCGCGGCACCACCCTGGACGGCGCCGACCTCACCCGAGCCGACCTCTACGGAGCCGACGCCCGCGGCGCCACCCTCCGCGGAGCCCGCCTCCTCGGCGCCACCCTCCTCCACACCGACCTCCGCGGCGCGGACCTCACGGGCGCCCGCCTCGGCGAAAACCCCTTCGAGGTGACCCTGGACGACACCACCACCGTCACAGGCCTCACCGGCACCCTCCAGGGCCCCGTCACCCTCCCCGACACCCCCCACCCCCTGACGGGCCCCGCCCTCGAACACTGGCTCCGCACCCACGGCAGCAACGCCCGGGTCGTCCCACCGCGCCGACGGGCCTGATCACAGGTGGCCGCTGGGTGCGGTCGTCGCCGCGGGCGTCGCCGCCGGCGCTCCGTTGGTGGCTTCCGGCCCGGAGCGCCCCGGTCAGCCGGTCCGGCCCTCGACCGTGTCCCAGAACGGGCAGTGGTGTGCGGAGTCCGCGTCGGTGGGGCGGATTCCGCCCGGGCCGGCGGCCAGTGACAGCACCGGCTGGTCACGGGGGCCCGCGGAGCGCAGTACCGGCCACGGCGGGGCGTCGGGGCCGTTCGGGCTGCCGGTGCGGGCGAAGGTCGTCCAGTAGGCCACCATCCGGTCGGACAGGGCGCGTTCGGGTTCGGTCAGGGGCCGCTGCGTCGGCA
>NZ_JZWV01000409.1 GCF_000966975.1 Streptomyces katrae
GGAGGGGAACAGGAACGGCAGCTCGAAGCCGTGCGCCGCTCCGTAGGGGAAGCCGGGGTTCTGCGGCAGGCCCGCAGGTACGGGTGGTTCCGGCTCACCGAACTCGTAGCCGTACAGGGGGAGTCCCGGCGCGTGGGCGGCGACGGCCCGGCCGGCCGCCAGTGTCGTGCACGCCAGGGAGCGGTCCGTGAGCACCGTCGCCCAGGCCAGTGCCGGCGTGGGATAGCCGGCCGCGGGGTACTGCGCCTCGACGGCCGGGGCCGCCGTGCTCCCGAAGGCGTCCACGAGACGGGCGCGGTACTCGGCATCGGTGCCGATCGGGAAGGCGGCGAGGGACAGCCCGACGAACATGCGCATCTCGTCGCGGTTGGTTCCCTGGATCAGCGGAACCCGGTGGAAGCGTCCCTCCCTCAGCGCCTCCGCCGGCGCCGCGGGCAGCAGCGCGTTGCCGTACGCGGGCCGGTTGAACGACTGCATCAGCTCCGCGGTGGCGAGCCGCTCCGTGCTCTGCCCGCGCAGGCAGGCCACCACGTCCTCGTCCCGCCCTGCCGTGCAGCCCAGCCGCCGGGCGGCCTGCGCACCGGCCGCCTGGACGTCGCGCTGCGCGGCGAAGGGCTCGTACGCCGGCGAACCGGGCCCGAGGGCCCCCCGGGGGAAGGACATCGAGCAGGAGCCGCTCTGGAGGACGGCCCGCTGGAACAGCCCGGCCGCCGCCGGTGAGGTGAGGTGCGCACAGATGCCGAGCGCGCCCGCGGACTCGCCGACCAGGGTGACCCGGTCCGGATCGCCCCCGAAGCGCACGGCGTTGGCGCGCACCCAGCGCAGGGCGGCCTGCTGGTCCGCCAGGCCGAACGGCGGGGCGGAGCCGAGGCCGGGGTGTCCGAAGTAGCCGAAGATCCCCAGCCGGTAGTTGACGGTGACGACGACGGCGCCGCCCCCGGCCGCGAGCCGCCCGGCGTCGTAGTCACCGCCGGAACCGCCGAGGAAGGCACCGCCGTGCAGCCACACCAGCACGGGCCGCCCGGCCGCGGGCCGCACCGGAGCGGGCGCCGTGACGTTGAGGTAGAGGCAGTCCTCCGCCCCGGCGACCGCGCCCGCCGCCGCCCCCGGTGGCGGCATCTGCACACAGCGCGGAGCCGCCGCCCTCGCGTCCCGTACGCCGTGCCACGCGGCGGCGGGTGCGGGCGGCCGCCAGCGCAGTCCGCCGACGGGCGGAGCGGCGTACGGGATGCCGTCGAAGGTGGCGTACGAGCCGTGCGCCGCGCCGCGTACCGGCCCGTGATCGGTCCGTACGACGGGATCGGGACCGCTCCGGTCAGCCGCCGGCAGGGCGGCGGCCGGGGCGGCCGTCATGGCGGCCAGGCTCGCGAGGGAGCAGAGCAGGGCGAGGAGCGCCGTGACGGGTCCGCCTCTGCGGCGTCGCCGGCTTCCTGGTGCCGTGGTCGGGGGCATACGTGTCCGCCCTTCTCGGTCGTGGTGGGGCGGCAGGTGCCGCACGGGGCCCGGCCCGGCGCTCAACGGGCGCGCGCCCGGCCGGGCTCGGTCGCGGATTACGCTAGGACCTCCCGCGCGCTGGAGGTTCAAGGGGCTGTGACGCAGACCACGTGGAGCATCGGTGAGCTCGCCGACGGAACCGGGGTCCCCGTGAAAACCCTCCGCTACTACTCCGACAGCGGTTTGCTGCCCGTCGCCGCCCGCAGCGCGGGCGGGCACCGCCGCTACGGACCCGAGGCGTGGGAACGGATCCGGCTCATACGCCGGCTGCGCGCGCTGGACACTCCGATCGCCACCGTCACACGGGTGGTCACGGGCGAGTGCTCCCTGCACGAGCTGGTGGAAACCGAGCTGGAGGCCGTGCAGGAACGACTCGTCGAACTGCGCTGGCGGCAGGCCACCCTCAAGGCCCTGGACGACTGCCCGAGCGAAGAACGGCTGCACCGCCTGGAGATCCTCGCCCGGGTGCAGCGGCTCCCGGAGGCGCACCGCGCCCTCACCGACCACTGGTTCCGCGAACTGTCCGGGACCATGCCCCGCCACCGCCTGGAGCGCATGGTCGCCATGCTCTCCCCGGAGCCGCCGAACGACCCCGGCCCGCACTCCGCGCTGGCCTACGCCGAACTCCACCTGCTCATCTCCAGCCCCGCTTTCACCCGCTGGACGCAGGACCACGAGGAGGAGATGCGCGGCGCCCCGGCGCTCTACGCGGAGTTGGACGACGCCGCCGCCCTGACGGCCGCCGCCGTGTTCCAGGGCCGGCCGCCCCACGCCGGGGCGGCGGTCGACGCGTTCGTCTCCGCCCACGCACGGGCCCTACGCGAGCTCGACACACCCGCTTTCCGCACGTTCCTGCACGGGCTGGCGTCGCGCTCCTCGGGATTCGACCCCCGCCTGGAACGCTACTGGGGCCTCGTCGACACGGTCACCGGCGGCCGGGGCCTGAACATGACGGTCGCACACCGGTGGCTGACCGAAGGCCTGTCGAAGTCACTGACGGCCACGGCCCGTTAGGTCACCCCAGCAGCACCGGCAGGGTGCGCAGCCCCCGGTGGCGGGGGTTGCGCCACCACTGGGGGCGGGCCGTCGGGGTGGCCAGGCGGAGGGTGGGGTGGCGGGTGAGGAGGGTGGTGAAGGCGGTTTCGGCCTGGAGGCGGGCCAGGGGGGCGCCGAGGCAGTGGTGGATGCCGTGGCCGAAGGCCAGGTGGCCGGTCGCCGGGCGGGAGGGGTCGAAGCGGTCCGGGTCGGGGAAGACGGCGGGGTCGCGGTTGGCCGACAGCATGGCGATCTGGACGAAGTCCCCGGCGGGGATCGTCGTGCCGTCGATCGTCACCGGCTCGGTGGCGTAGCGCATGGTGGCGATGGAGAACGGGCTCTCGTGGCGCAGGACTTCCTCGATGAAGGCACCCGTGCGCGAGGGGTCGGCGCGGAGTGCGGCCAGTTCGCGGGGGTGGGTGAGCAGGGCGTGGACGCCGTTGGAGATGAGGTTGGCGGTGGTCTGGTGGCCCGCCGCCACCAGCAGGAAGCTCATGGAGGTGATCTCCCGCTCGCTGAGCCGGTCCCCGTCGTCGTGGGCGTGGATCAGTGCGGTCAGCAGGTCGTCGCCGGGGTGGGCGCGCTTGTGGGCGAGCAGGGCCCGGATGTGTCCCACCAGGGCCTCGGCGGTGGGGACGGAGACCTCCCCGTCGCCCTCTTCGCCGTTGAGGGTGGCCGCCCAGGCCTCCAGGATGTGCCCGGCCCCCTCGGAGGCGCCGAGCAGGTCGAAGACGACGGCGAGGGGGAGGGGGACGGCGAAGTCCCGGACGAGGTCGGGCTCGGGGGTACGGGCCAGGCCGTCCAGGAGGCGGTTCACGTGGCCTTCGACCACCGGCCGCAGGGCCGCCACCCGGCGTGCCGTGAACGCCTGCTGGACCAGCCGGCGCAGCCGGGTGTGGGCGGGCGGGTCGGAGTTGAGCATGTGCGCGGTCAGCGCGCGGCCCGGGCCCGGACCCTCCTCGGAGCCGTCGCGGCGGTCGAAGGCCTCGGTCGCGGCGTTCTTGCTCAGCCGGGGGTCGGCGAGGGCGGCCTTGCAGGCGGCGTGCCCGGTGACCACCCAGCCCTCCAGCGGGGCCTCGCCGAGGATCCGCACCCGGTGCGCCCCGCCCTCCAGCTCCCGCCAGCGGCGGTAGGCGGGGTGGGGGTCGTCGAAGAAGGAGACCGGGACCTGTTCAACGGACACGCCGTGCCGCCTTCGTGAGCCGTACGTCCTCCACCCCGAGGAGCCCGACCAGCGGTACCTTCGCCTTCCGCTGCGCGGGGTCGACCTCCAGTCCGGTACCGCGGATCAGGTCCAGCAGCAGTTCCGCGAGCGGCATGACCATGTGCCGGCCCCAGCAGCGCTCGGAGGAGTGCCCGAACGGCAGGTAGCCCGGGGCGGTCTCGGGGTCGAGGCGGTCCCACCGCCCGGGCCGGAACGCGTCGGGCTCCTCCCACAGGGCGGGGTCGCGGTGCGACAGCAGGGGCAGGACGAGTACGTCGTCCCCGGCGCCGATGCGCGCGTCGAGGGCTCCGTACTCGGGCGAGGCGTAGCGCAGGATGTTCCAGGACGGGGGCAGCAGCCGGGCGGCCTCGTGGAGGATGTTCCGGTTGGGGGTGTCCGCGTCGAAGGGCGAGCCCAGCCAGAGGGCGTTCGCGACGAGGGTGGAGACGGTGAAACAGACGGGCGCGGCCGCCCTCCGGTAGATCCCCATCGCATGGCGGCGGTCGTGGTAGCCGTCCGCTTCGGCCAGCAGGCCGGCAATTCCGCTCGATGTCGTCCCGGGTTTTTTCCGCCAGGGGACGGCCGCGCCGGCGGCTATCACCGACCAGGTGAGTTTCGGGGTCAGCTCCAGGTTCCGGCTCATCAGAATGCGCAGTCGGCGCGGATCGCCGCCGAGAATGAGGTCGCGGAGGAAAAGGTGCCCGGTGAGGGGCCACGGGCCGGTGAGGTCGACTTCCTTCGGCAGGGGCCCTTCCAGGGCTTCCCTGACGTCCCGCCCGATGACCCGCATCACCGCGGCGGCCTCGGTGCGCCCGATGGACCGGCCGTGCAGCGGCTTGAAGGTGGGGCGTTCGGTCTCGGTGGCCCGGCGGGCGGCGAGGATCCGGTCGGCGAGGGCGTGGCCGGCGACGCCCATGGTGTCGGGCTCCAGGCGGAAGGCGTCCTCGCCGGTGTACTCGCGCAGCAGGGCGGCGAGCCGGGGCGCGAAGACCGTGGTCCGGGCGGCCGGGAGGGGGGAGAGGGGCATACGGAGGCTCCGATGGGCCGTCGGTGCCGTCCCGGCCGGCGGGCGGCCGGGGCGGCTCTGCCGGTCTAGTACCAGAAGTACCAGGCGCTCTTCTTGAGGCTCTTCTGACCGGAAACGGCATTACGGATGGCGAAAAGAATCTTCATCGCTGTGCCCCCTCTCCCATGAATGGCTTGTGGCCGCATTTAAGGATCACGGAACGCTGCCGGAGGCGTACCGGTGACGGTCCGCTGGAGAATGCGCGGCCACCGTAGGCATCCGTCCCGCCGGGAAACAACGATGCCCGGGACTTTATGTACGCTCCTACCAACACGGCCCGCGAATTCCAGCCGTCCGCCGCCGAATTCGCGCCGCACCGCGCCGAAGCCGCAGCGGCGGAACGCCCCCTCGCGTATCACGCGCACGGGGAAGAACCTGCGGGTGGCGGCGTGCGGCATGCACGCCCCGAGCGCGGCACGGCAGCCGCCACCCCACGACCCGCACTCGTCAAGGCACAGGACCCTTGGCGTCCCCTCGCGACGAATCGCTCACCATCAGGGTGATCAACAGGTGACGAACCGTCAACACCTCGTTAGAGGTACACGCGTGGTTCCCGTTTCAGCAGGACTTTTCCCAGGGGCGCCGACGGGGCCGCCGGGGGCTCCTCCACCGCACGGTCGATCTCGCACCAGATGCGCTTGCCCGCGCCCTCGCGCTGCCAGCCCCACCGGTCCGCGAGCCCGTCCACCAGCTCCAGCCCGCGCCCGCCCGTGTCGTCGCCGGCGGCCTGCCGGCGGGCCGGGGCGCGGTCGCTGGCGTCGGTGACCTCCACCCGTACGCCCGGACCCCCCAGGAGCATCCGCAGCACGGCCGGACAGCCCGTGTGCACGACCGCGTTCGTGACCAGCTCGGAGATCAGCAGGATCAGCGTCTCGGCGAGCGGTTCGTCGTCCCCTATACCGGACCCCGCCAGCCGGGACCGCGCCCACCGGCGCGCCCGTCCGACCTCGGCGGGGTCGGGTCCTACCTCCAGCTGTACCTGAAGCACCTGCACCGCTCACACCATCCGAACCGGCGGACACTTCGCCTCGCGACAGGATGGGATCACCGAGTGTGATCCCCGTGCCGAGCAGCATGGTTGACATACAGTCACCAGAACAAGCGCTTCGGGCATATTCCAGCGCGAAGGAGTAGGCGTGGTGCATACTGTGCGGCACTCACGCCGCTCAACCACTCGCATCGTGGGAGCGTACCGGAGCACACCCCCCGCTCCGGGCCGGAACGGGGTGGGGGAAGGACACAAACCGATATCAACTCTCTGTAATCGGACATGAGTCCCGCGCCGTCCCACCCGTGCCCCGGTGTCACAGGCTGCTACCCCATCGCAGCCGCCTCCGCCTCGGCTACCGCCTCCTCCTCCGCTTCCGCCCCGAGGCGGGCCGCCAGGAGTTCCTCCGCCTCCGGCGCCGTGTGCCACTGCTCCGCCCGCACCCACGCCCGTTTCAGGTGCAGGTGCACGTCCGCCTCCCACGTGAAGCCCATCCCGCCGTGCACCTGGAGGCAGTCCCGGGCCCCGCGCACCGCCGCCTCGTCGGCGAGCAGCTTGGCGGCCGCGATCTCGGCCGCGTCACCCGTCACCGCCGCCGCGTACACCGCCGTACGGGCCACCTCGGCGCGGACCAGCATCCGCGCGCACAGGTGCTTGACCGCCTGGAAGCCCCCGATCGGCTGCCCGAACTGCTCGCGCTCCCCCGCGTACCGCACGGCCAGCTCCACCGTCCGCAGCGCGCTGCCCAGCTGGAGCGCCGCCGTCAGCAGGGCCCCCGCCTCCCGGTACCCGGACGGCAGTACCCCGGAGGACCGCCACAGCGGGGTCAGCGGGTCCACCGAGCGGACCGGCTCGCCGGCCGGGAGCCCCTCCGCCCCCAGGACCGCGTCGGCCTCCCCCAGGTACGCCACCAGCGGCCCGCCCAGGTCGAAGGCCGTCACGACCGCCGAGCCCGAAGCCGCCCCCGGGACCGCTCCGGCCGCCAGGTGCGTCGCCACCAGCGGCCCCGGCAGCAGCGCCCGCCCGGCCTCCTCGAAGACGAGCACCGCCTCCGGCAGGCCCAGCCCCACCCCGCCCTCGGACTCGGGGAGCCGGAGGGAGAAGAACCCCGCCTCACCGAGCTCCCGCCACAGCCGCCGGTCCACCACCGCCCCGGACGACACCACCCCGGACGACACCGCCCCCGACGACGCCACCCCGGACGACTCCGACGCCCGCACCGACTCCCGCAGCGCCTCCCGCCCGTACCGCCCCGCGAGCAGGTCGCGGATGCCCGCGCGCAGGTCCCGCTGGTCCTCCGTCAGCCGGAAGTCCACGACCGCTCACCGCCCCTTCGGCAGGCCGAGGATCCGCTCGGCGACGATGTTCCGCTGGATCTGCGAGGTCCCCGCCGCGATCGTGTACGAGAGCGACGAGAGCCGCTCAAGCGTCCACTCCTCCTCCAGGGACAGGGCGCCGGCCCCCAGCACCTCCGCCGCCGCGTCGTACAGCTCCTGCCGGGCGTGCGAGTACGCCAGCTTGAAGACGCTGCCCCCGACGCCGGGAACCCCGCCCGAACCCTGGGCCTCGCTGACGTTCCACTGCGTGAGCCGCCACAGCGCACCGAACTCCCCGTACAGCCGGCCCAGCCGGCGCCGCAGCACGGGGTCGTCCCAGCGGCCGTTGGCCTTCGCCGCCCGCGCCAGCGCGCCCAGGGTGCGCCGGCAGGCGACGACCTCGCCGACGAAGGCGGTGCCCCGCTCGAAGGAGAGGGTCACCATCGTGACCCGCCAGCCGTCGTTCTCGGCGCCGACCCGGTTGGCGACCGGCACCCGGACCTCGTCGAGGAACACCTCCGCGAACTCGGCCGACCCCGCGAGGGTCCGCAGTGGCCGGACCGTGACGCCGGGGGCGTCCATCGGCATGGCCAGCCAGGAGATCCCCTTGTGCTTGGGCGCGGCCGGGTCCGTCCGTACGAGCAGCTCGCACCAGTCGGCGACCTCGGCGTGCGAGGTCCAGATCTTGGAGCCGGTGACCACGTACGCGTCCCCGTCCCGGACCGCCTTCGTGCGCAGCGCCGCCAGGTCGGAGCCGGCGCCCGGCTCGCTGAACCCCTGGCACCACACCTCCTCCCCGCGCAGCACCGGCGGCAGCCAGCGCGCCCGCTGCTCGGCGGTGCCTTCGGCGGCGATCGTCGGTCCGGCGTGCAGCAGGCCGACGAAGTTGGCGCCGACGTACGGGGCGCCGGCCCGCTCGGTCTCCTCCAGGAAGATCAGGTGCTGGGTCGGGGTGGCCCCGCGGCCGCCGGCGTCGACGGGCCAGTGCAGGCCCGCGTACCCGGCGTCGTACAGCCGGCGCTGCCAGCCGAGGTCGTAGGCGCGCCGGCCGGGCCAGTCGTCGGGCGAGGGCCTGGCGGGCAGTTCGGGCAGCACCTTGGCGAGCCAGGCCCGCAGCCGGGCCCGGAACTCCTGCTCCTCCTCGGTGTGGGCGAGGTCCATGTCAGACCAGGTCCAGGCCGAGCATGCGGATGGCGTTGCCGCGCATCAGCTTGTGGACGGTCTCGTCGTCCAGGCCCTTCACATGGTCGAGGGCGACCTCCTTGGTGTGCGGGAAGGTCGAGTCCACGTGCGGGTAGTCGGTCTCGAAGGTGGCATTGTCGCGGCCGACGACGTCCAGCGAGGCGATGCCGTGCTTGTCGCGGAAGAAGCAGCAGAAGATCTGCCGGTAGTAGTACGTGGACGGCGGCTCGGGGATCAGGCCGCGGACCCCGCCCCAGGCGCGGTGCTCCCGCCAGACGTCGTCCGCGCGCTCCAGGGCGTAGGGGATCCAGCCCATCTGGCCCTCGCTGTAGGCGAGTTTCAGCGTCGGGAACTTCACCAGGACCCCGCTGAAGAGGAAGTCCATCATCGAGGCCATGGCGTTGTTGAAGCTCAGCGAGGCCTGGACGGCGGGCGGGGCGTCCGGGGAGGCGGCGGGCATCTGCGACGAGGACCCGATGTGCATGTTCACGACCGTGCCGGTCTCCTGGCAGACGGCGAAGAAGGGGTCCCAGTAGCCGGAGTGGATAGACGGCAGCCCCAGGTGGGTGGGGATCTCGGAGAAGGTCACGGCCCGCACCCCGCGGGCGGCGTTGCGGCGGATCTCGGCCACGGCGAGGTCGATGTCCCACAGCGGGATGATGCACAGCGGGATCAGCCGGCCGCCGCTGTCGCCGCACCACTCCTCCACCATCCAGTCGTTGTACGCGCGCACGCAGGCGAGGGCGACCTCCTTGTCCTTGGCCTCGGCGAAGGTCTGCCCGCAGAAGCGGGGGAAGGTGGGGAAGCAGAGGGAGGCCTCGACGTGGTTGAGGTCCATGTCGAGCAGCCGCGCCTTGGGGTCCCAGCAGCCGCGGCGCATCTCCTCGCGGGTGATGCCCTCCAGGGTCATGTCGTCGCGGTCGAAGCCGACGGCGGCGATGTTGCGCTTGTACGGGAACTTGAGGTCCTCGTAGATCCACCAGTCCGTCGGCGGGCCGTCCGGGTCCATGGAGATCACGTACTTGCCGCCGGTGTACTCCAGCTCGCCGATTCCGGCGGTCAGGGGCTTGGGGCCGCGGTCGCGGTACTTCGCGGGCAGCCACACGTCGAAGAGGTGGGCGGGCTCGATCACGTGGTCGTCGACGCTGATGATCCGAGGCAGTTCCAGGGCCATGTGCTCGCGCTCCTTCTCCCAAATCTGATGCATCGTCAGAAACAAGCTAGCCCCGCCACCCCTGGACCGACAAGCGCCGGAGCCCTACGCTCTGCCGTTGATCTGACTCACCGTCAGCTGACGTCGGGCGGTACGCCCAGGGGAGGTCCGCGATGACGACGCCGGAACCGACGACGGAACCGACGACGGACACGACGCCGGACACGGCGCCGGCACCCGCGCCGGCGGAACCCGGAGCGGCGGCCGCCACCGCCGTCGAGCTGAGCCGCTCCCGCACCCTCTGGGAGCTGATCGCCCGCCGCGCCGCCCTCACCCCCGACGCCCCGGTCCTCATCGAGGCCGCCGACGACCCCGCCGCGGACCGCACCCTCACCTTCGGCGCCCTGCGCGACCGCGCCGAACGCGTCGCCGCCGGCCTCCACGACCAGGGCGTGCGCCCCGGCACGGTCGTCGCCTGGCAGCTCCCGACCCGCATCGAGACGGTCCTGCTGTCGGCCGCCCTCGCCCGCCTCGGCGCCGTCCAGTCGCCCGTGATCCCCTTCTACCGTGACCGCGAGGTCGCCTTCGCCCTGCGCTCCTCGGAGGCCGAGTACTTCGCCGTCCCCGGCACCTGGCGCGGCTTCGACCACACCGCCATGGCCGCCCGGCTCGGCGCGCGCGGCGTCTTCGAGGCGTACGCGGACGCGGACCTGCCCGACGGCGACCCGGCCGTGCTGCCCCCGCCGCCCGCCGACGGTACGGCCGTCCGCTGGATCTACTGGACCTCCGGCACCACCTCCGACCCCAAGGGCGTCCTGCACACCGACCGCTCACTGATCGCGGGCGGCTCCTGCCTGGCCCACGCCCTGCGGCTGACCCCCTCCGACGTGGGCTCGATGGCCTTCCCCTACGCGCACATAGCCGGCCCCGACTACACGGTGATGCTGCTGCTGTACGGGTTCCCGGCGGTCCTCTTCGAGAAGTTCGCGATGCCGGACGCGCTGGACGGCTACCGCCGCCACGGGGTCACCATCGCCGGCGGCTCCACCGCCTTCTACTCCATGTTCCTCACCGAGCAGCGCAAGGACCCCGCCATGCCCCTGCTCCCGAGCCTGCGCCTGCTCGCGGGCGGCGGCGCCCCCAAGCCGCCGGAGATCTACCACGCGGTGGTGCGCGAGCTGGGCTGCCAGCTGACCCACGGCTACGGCATGACCGAGGTCCCGATGATCACCATGGGCTCCCCGGACGACACCCCCGAGAACCTCGCCACCACCGAGGGCCGCCCCCCGGAGGGCATGTCCATCCGCGTCACCACCCCCGACGGCACCCCCCTGCCCGCCGGCACCGACGGCGAGGTCCGGCTGCGCGGCGAGGCGGTCTGCCAGGGCTACCTGAACCAGAAGGACGCCACCGGGGTCTTCGACTCCGACGGCTACCTGATCACCGGCGACCTCGGCCACCTCACCCCCTCCGGCCACCTGGTCCTCACCGGACGCAGCAAGGACGTGATCATCCGCAAGGGCGAGAACATCTCGGCGAAGGAGATCGAGGACCTCCTCCACCAGCTCTCCGGCGTCGGCGACGTGGCCGTCATCGGCCTCCCCGACGAGGCGCGCGGCGAGCGCGTCTGCGCCGTGGTCGAGCAGCCGCCCGGAGCGGCCCCGCTGACCCTCCCCCAGGTCACCGCCTACCTCCGCGCCCAGGGCCTGTCCCCGTACAAGCTCCCCGAGCAGCTGGAACTGGTCGACGCCCTGCCCCGCAACGACGCCCTGCGCAAGGTGCTCAAGTACCGGCTGCGCGAACGCTATTCCTGACGCGGGACCGCGACGCCCTCGGGCCGGTCCGGCTCCTCCTCGGGGGAGCCGGACCGGCCCGTCGGGCGTGCGGGGTCGGCGCCGGGCCTACAGCCGGCTCAGGGAGGCGGCGGCGAACAGCACGTCCCGGATCGCCTCCCGGTCGCCGGTCTGGCCGACCGCGGCCTCCTCCGGGGAGATGTGCCCGGCGGCCAGCTGGCAGAACTCCAGGCCGTCCAGGGCGACCTCCGCCACCGTGTGCTCCCGCGAGGGCTTCGCCGCCGGGGAGTCCAGGGCGATGTCCCAGCCTCCCCCGCCCGCGCCCTCGATCTCCAGGTGCAGGGTGCGCCCCGGAGCTCCCGCCGCGACCAGCCCGCGCGCCGGCGCCGCCAGCCCCGAACGGCGGCGGCCGGCCAGCGCGCCGGGCAGCAGCCGGGCCGCGAGGTCGATCATGCGGTGCATGTGCGGGCCGGACGGCGGCTCGTACGGGTAGTCCACCGCCTCCGCGATGTCCCAGGCGTGCACCCAGCACTCGAAGGCCCGCTCCAGGAAGGCGTCCCCGAGGGGCAGCGCGAAGGCCCCGTAGTCCACGTCCAGTTCGGCCACGCCCCGGCCCGCGAAGGAGACCGTACGGACCAGGGTGTGCCCCTGCTCCCGCCAGGGTTCGCGGACCTTCCGGGTGGCCGGGGAGCCGGCGGACTTCCAGTAGTGCTCGGTACGGCCGGTGGGACCGCCGGACGGGGCCTGCGGTCCGAGCGGGTCGTCCAGTCCCAGGGCGGTGGCGACCAGCCCGTCGACCGTGAGCAGGTGCCCGATCACCCCCGCCACGGTGGTGCGGTGGCTGCGCCGGCGATCCTCCTCGAACCACTTGAGCCGCACGGGGGTGTCCCACTCCGACTCCCCGAAGTCCCGCAGCAGCGCGTCCAGCCGTGCGGTCTCGGTGTCGTACGGGTTCGCCCACACGGGTACGGGGATCCGGGCCGGGCGCTTGCCCAGGCAGTCCTCCAGCACCCGCGAGCGCAGCAGCGGCTTCAGGTCGAGGCTCTCCTCCGGGTGCAGCAGACCGACCGCGTCGCGCAGCCGCAGCGCCTCCTCGGCGCAGGGGGCGCACTCGGTGAGGTGGTCCTCGACGGCCTGGGTCTCCTCGGCCGAGCAGGCGGCCAGCGCCCACGCCCCGAGCAGGGACTTCAGTACGGCGTGCGAGGGCGGCGCGGACGGCAGGACCCCGGGCGGGTCGAGGTCGTCCCCGGCCGCACGCGGACCCGGTATCAGCGCGGGTCCGCCCGCCGGGGGCTCGTACGCGTCGTCGGGGGTGTCATCGGTGGGTCCGGTCATCGGGTGGTTCCGTATCCGCGTGGGCCGTATCCGGGCGGGGCGGTGTCCTCCCTCGGGAGGACGTTGGCGGTCGACAGCAGCTGGAGCCCGAGGCGCAGCCGGCGCCGTGCCTCGTCCTCGCTGATCTGCAGGTCGGCGGCGGCCTGCCGGTAGTCGCGGCGCTTGAAGTACGCGAGTTCCAGGGCGGCCCGCAGCGGTGCGGGCATGGAGGTGACGATGTAGTCGGCGCGGGCGGCGGCGTTGGCGCTGCGCACCTTCTGTTCGAGTTCCTCGCGCGAGCCCCGGCCCAGTTCGGCCTGACGCAGCCGGGCGACGGCCTGGCCCTGGGTGATCCGGGCGACCCAGGAGCGCATGGAGCCCTGCTTGGGGTCGTATGCGTCGGGGTTCTCCCAGATGTAGCCGAAGACCTCGCGGGTGATGCGGTCCGCGGCCTTCTCGTCCCCGAGCACCCGGTGGGCGAGGCTGTGCACGAGCGAGGCGAAACGGTCGTAGAGCTCCCCGAGGGCGGCGGCCTCACCGCGGGCGAGACGCTGCTGCATGCGGCGGTCCCAGCGCGGTGGAACGTCCTTCGCCATGGTGCCTCCAGCCGTGTGTCGACCCGTCAAATGTAGTCGCCACCGGCCGGAGCGCGCCGGTTTTGGGGGAACCTCCTCCGTAAGCGCGAACACCGTGCTAGCCGGACACACGTACGCGCCCCGGCGCGCTTCCCGTGCGCGGGTTCGATGCGGCCACCCCATGGACCGCTCCGCTTAACGCGCAGGCCATCGAGGGCTTACGCTCCTGCCTGTCTTGATCTGCACCTCAAGTGCACCCCAACGCACATGTGAAGGCGGAACGCCGCATATGGACAGCGCAGAGTACGAGCGCAAGATCGCATCCCGATTCGCCACCTTCGACCAGGACGGATCCGGCTACATCGACCGCGAGGACTTCAGTACGGCCGCCCGGGCGGTGCTGGCCGAATTCGGCGTCACCGCCCGCTCGGACAAGGGTCAGGCCCTCTTCGCCGGAGCGGAGGCGTTCTGGCAGGGCATGGCGGGCATCGCCGACGTGGACGGGGACCAGCGCGTCTCCCGCGAGGAGTTCGTCACCGGGGCGGCGAAGCGGCTGCGGGACAACCCGGAGC
>NZ_JZWV01000410.1 GCF_000966975.1 Streptomyces katrae
ACCCGGAGCGGTTCGCGGAGATCGCCCGCCCGTTCCTGGCGGCGGTGGTCGCGGTGGCGGACGAGGACGGCACGGGCGCGACCCCGGCGGCGGCGACCCGCGTCCTCCGCGTCCTGGGCACGCCCCCGCCCCTCGCCGCCCACGTGGCAGCGGCCCTGGCCGGCCCGGACGGCCACATCTCGGAGGACGCGACCCTGAAGGCCTTCGCCGCATACTGCGGCGTCGACCCGAACGCGTAGGCATCCAGCCCCGCCGATCCCCAGGCCCGCCGATCCCAGCCTCGCCCGGGGGTACCTCCCAGCGGTAGCTGGGGGAGATTGAGGCGCGGGGGTCTGGGGGCAGCGCCCCCAGACCCCCGCGGGGGCTACGCGAAGACGACCGTCCGGGACCCGTTCAGCAGCACCCGGTGCTCGCTGTGCCACTTGACGGCCCGCGCCAGCGCCTGGCACTCCACATCCCGCCCGATGGCGACCAGCTGGTCCGGCGTGACCTCGTGCCCGACCCGCTCGACCTCCTGCTCGATGATCGGCCCCTCGTCGAGGTCGGCCGTCACGTAGTGCGCGGTCGCGCCGATCAGCTTCACACCGCGCGCGTGCGCCTGGTGGTACGGCTTCGCGCCCTTGAAGCTCGGCAGGAACGAGTGGTGGATGTTGATGATCCGCCCGCTGAGCTCCTTGCACAGGGTGTCGGACAGCACCTGCATGTAGCGGGCCAGCACCACGAGCTCGACGTTCTCCGCCCGCACCAGCTCCAGCAGCTGCGCCTCGGCCGCCGCCTTGGTGTCCTTGGTCACCGGGATGTGCACGAAGGGGATGTCGTACGAGGCGACGAGCTCGGCGAAGTCGGTGTGGTTGGAGACCACGGCCACGATCTCCACCGGCAGCGCACCGATGCTGGTGCGGAACAGCAGGTCGTTCAGGCAGTGGCCGAACTTCGACACCATCAGCACGATCCGCATGCGCTCGTCCGAGCGGTGGATCTGCCAGTCCATCCGGAAGCTGTCGCCGATCGCCGCGAAGCTGGCGCGCAGCTTGTCCAGCGTGACCTCCGGCTCGGCCTCGAAGTGCACCCGCATGAAGAAGAGCCCGGTCTCCCGGTCTCCGAACTGCTGGCTGTCCACGATGTTGCAGCCGGTCATGAACAGGTAACTGGACACGGCGTGCACGATGCCCTGCTTGTCGGGGCAGGACACGGTCAGGACGTACTGGGGCAGGGGCCGGGCCCCGGGCTGCGGGTCGCTCATGACGCCATAGCCTTTCACACCGCGCGCGTGAGGATCTTCAGCACTTCCACGGAGCTCGGCCGGTCGTCCGGGTCCTCCCCGTCCGCGGCCGACATCCGTACGTGCGCCTCGCGTGCCGCCCGGACCGCCTCGGGCCAGGCGGAGTGCTCCAGGTACGCGGTCACGGGCGCGTCCGGGCCGACCTGGTGCAGGATCCGCAGCACCCGCAGCACGGCCAGGTCGACCAGCGCCGCCTCCTGGGCGTCACGGAAGATCGTGCCGATGTACTTGTCCGCGGACCAGCTGTCGAGCCAGGTGTCCTCGACGAGCCGGTACACGGCGTCGGTGACGTCCCCGTACCCTTCGGCTCCGGCGAGCCAGACCTCCTCCTGGAACACGGGGTCGGAAAGCATGTGCAGCGCCGAGCGCACGTTGCTGCGCCAGCGCCACCACGGCATGTCGTTGAGGGGCATGCCGCCCATGGTGGAGGAGCGGCCGCCGCGGCGGGAAGAGTTCTTCGAACCTTGGGCGAATGTCACGCTTTCGATCGTACGTTCCCCACAAATGCGATCTTGACGCACCTATCCACGCCCCACGCCCCGGTCGTTCACCTGGGTGTCACCGGATGTTGTGTACACCTCAGCACTCAGTTACCCCTGTGGCGGAATGGTCGTGGGACATGACCAAGAGCCGACGCGCAACCACCTTGTCCCGCTTGCTCCTTGCCGCAGCGACGGGTGCGTGTCTCACCACAGCGTGTGGGGTGCTCCCCGGCAGCTCGGGGGACTCCGGGGGCACCCTCACGGTCATGACGTTCGCTCCGATGGGAACCAAAGCCACCAACATGCCCGGTATGCCCGGCATGGCCAAGGCGTACGAACGCTGGATCAACGCCAACGGTGGCATCAAGGGCCGCAAGCTGCGCGTCCTGACCTGCAACGAGAAGAACACCGCGACCGGCGCCGCCGACTGCGCCCGCGAGGCGATCACGAAGAAGGCGGTGGCCGTCGTCGGCTCGTACAGCCAGCACGGGCGTGCGTTCATGGCCCCGCTGGAGGCCGAGGGCATCCCCTTCATCGGGGGGTACGGGGTCTCCGCGGAGGAGTTCCAGAGCACCCTGTCCTACCCGGTCAACGGCGGCCAGCCCGCGCTGCTCGCCGGCGCCGGCCACCAGCTCGGCAAGGCCTGCGCCCAGGTGTCGCTCGTCCGCCCGGACACGCTCGCCGGGGACACCATGCCGGTGCTGCTGAACGCGGGGCTGAAGGCCAACAACAGCCCGGAGGCCTCCGACATCCGGGCGGCCGAGGACGCCGCGGACCTGATGCCCCAGGCCCGCGAGGCCCTGGCCGGCGCCGGATCGGGCGGGTCGGGCGGGTCCTCGGGCACGGGCGGTACCGGAACGAAGGACACGGGAACGGGGACGGCGACGCCCGCGGCCAAGGGCGACGGGACGTCCAAGGCGACGGCCTCCCCCGGCCCCTCCGGCTCGGCGGCCGGCTCCTCCTCCCCCTCCGCCCCTTCCTCCGCCACGGCGGCCAAGGGGTCCTCGTCGTCCAAGAGCTGTGTCACGGCCGTGCTCGGCGCGCGCACCGAGACCTTCTTCGACGCCTTCCGCCGCGCCGACACCACCCACCGCAACCCGCAGATCTCCTCCGTCCTCGGCAGCGTCAGCCAGGCCCTGGTCGACCGCACCGGCGGCAAGGAGAGCCCCTTCGAGGGCGCGTACGTCACCAGCTGGTACCCGGTGTCGACCGACCCGCTGTGGGCGCCGATGCGGAAGGTGATCAGCGACGAGGCCTTCGGCGACAACACCGTCGAGGCCGACGACAGCGGGGCCCAGACCACCTGGATCGCGTACACGGTCCTCAACCAGGTCGTCCAGAAGTTCAAGGACGGGGAGGACGTCACGGCCCGCAAGGTGGCCCGGATGCTCAACGAGACCTCGGGCATCTCCACCGGCAACCTGACCCCGCAGCTGAGCTGGCGCTACCAGGACATGCGCGCGGTGGCCGGCTTCCCGCGGCTGGTGAACGGCCGGGTCAGCTTCCAGGTCGTCCAGCAGGGGCGGCTCGTCGCCCAGCTCGGCGAGCAGGACGTCGACATGACCGCGGTCCTGGAGTCGGCCCCGCGCTCGGCCTGACCCCTACAGCTGGGTCTTGTCGCGCTGGGTCAGTCCGTACTTGGCGGCGATCGTGTTCCACATGGCCGCCGCCGAGTCCTTCGCCTTGGTCGCCTCGCCGCTCGACTTGTTGCCGTCGGCGGCGTCGTCGGTCTGCTTGGCCTTGCCGTCCTTGCAGCCGCCCTTGTCGTGGCCGGCGTCGTCCGCCCAGTCCGCGTAGCTGTTGTCGGCGTCCGCCGAGGCCTTCCAGGCCTTGGTCAGGGCGGCCGAGAGCCGGGCGTGGTTGGGCAGCAGGTCCATCTTCAGGTCCGAGAGGCGGGTGACCAGCTCGTCGCGCTGACGGGCCGCGTCCCGCAGGTCCTGGGCGGCCTGGCCGAGGTTCTTGCAGTCCTTGATGTCGTCCACGGCCTTGATCACCGCGGTCCGGCTGTCGTTGGCGTCCGCGAGCAGCTTGTCCAGCTGGACGGCCTGCGGGCGGGCCGGGTCCACCGGAGCGGAACCCCCCGGCGCGTCGGCGTCGGCGGCGGCCCCGCCGGAGCCGGGGGAGGTGGCGACGGGGTCGTTGTTCTGCGCCTTGCCGTCGCTGAGCAGCGCGCCGACCCCGAGCCCGGCCACGGCCAGCCCGAACACCGCCGCCGCGTCACCGCGGGCGGGATCCGGCGCGCGGGGGCCGACGGGGGCGGGGGCGGGGGCGCCTGGAACTGCTGCTGCGGGGGTGCGGGCTGCTGCGGCGGCTGCGCCCGGCGGGGCCCGCGCCGCTGCGGCGGCGCGGGCGGCGGCGTCCGCCGTGCGACCGGCTCGGTGACGGGCGGCAGCTGCTGCGT
>NZ_JZWV01000411.1 GCF_000966975.1 Streptomyces katrae
GGTCACGGTGCGGATCGCCGTGCACTACGACGGGGTGAGCGGCCGCCTGGACCCGGGGGTCTTCCTGGGGCCCGGGGTCCGGCTCGACCACCTCGCAGCGGGCCCGCACCACGTGGAACTCGTCCTGACCGCACAGCCCTGGGGCCGCTGGACCCTCGGCACGGTCGACGTCGACGTCTACGACCGGGGCGGGCTGGCCCGCCGCACCATACGGGCTGACCTCGGCGAGATCTCCGTCTTCCCCGTGCCTGAGCACGCGGGCCTCACGCCCATCCCGGTCCGGCTGCCCCAACGCCTCGGCGAGCACACCTCCGCGCAGCGCGGCGAGGGGGTCGAGGTCACCGGAGTGCACCCGTACGCGCGGGGCGAACGGCAGCGCCGGATCCACTGGCCCGCCACCACCCGCCGGGGCACCCTCCAGGTCCACGGCTTCGCCGCCGAGCGCACGGCGGAGACCGTGGTGCTGCTGGACGTGCTCACCGACGTGGTCGACCCGGTCACCGGCACCTCCACCCTCGACGCGACCTTCCGTGCCGCCGCCGGGCTGGTCCGCGCCTACCTGCGCACCCACGACCGGGTCGGCGTCGTATCGATCGGGGGTGCGACCCGCTGGCTGCAACCAGGCAGCGGCCAGGGGTACTTCTACCGCATCGCCGAGAGCGTGCTCGCGGTCCGCAAGGACCGCAGCCACCGTTCGGAGGGCCTCGGCACGCTCCCCCCGCCCGCACTTCCCGCCGGGGCACTGGTGTACGTCATCACCCCGCTGACCGATCAGCGGATCTTCGACGTCCTGCACCAGGTACGAGGGCGGTCCAACCCGGTGGTCGTGGTCGAGATCCCCACCGGCGACCCGGTCGTGGACCCGGGTGACACCGAGGGCGAACTCGCGCTGAGGCTGTGGCGGGCCGACCGGGACGCCATGCGCTTCTCCCTCGTCGAAAGCGGCGTCGCGGTCGTCGCCCACCGGCCCGGGGAGACCCTCGACCTCGCCCTCGCGCCGCTGCTGCGGACCCGCGTCCAGGGAGGCACCCGATGACCACCGCCCCCGCCCGGCCGGCCCCCCGTCCCTCCGGTGGCAGACCCGCCCGGCTCACCTCCCGCCTCACCGACCGGCTGCTCGGCACGGCCCTCGTCATCGCCGCCTGCGATCCGTCGGCCGCCCTGCACGCCTCGCCGCCGGTCAGGCTGCTGGTGACCGCAGCGGCGGCCGCCGCCGCGTGGTGGGCGGCTCCGATGGTCGACGCGCGCCCGGTCCACACCTCCATGCGCTGGCCGGCCGTCCTGGCCCGCCGCAGGACGACCGTCCTGCCAGCCGCCGCCATCGCGATCGCCGCGGCCACCGACCCCGCCCCCTGGCTGGTCGTCTGCATCGCAGCCCTGCTGCTCGCCTACCTGCTCGTCACCGACCCGTGGACGGCCGGCGTCACCGCCCCGCCCGGCAG
Organism: Streptomyces katrae; assembly: GCF_000966975.1. Classification (GTDB taxonomy): domain Bacteria; phylum Actinomycetota; class Actinomycetes; order Streptomycetales; family Streptomycetaceae; genus Streptomyces; species Streptomyces katrae. Next base: position 1,443 of record NZ_JZWV01000411.1, read on the forward strand.
GCCGCGGGCGACACCCGCACTGGCCGCCGCCGCCGCGACGGCGGTGGTCCTCCTCGCCGCCCAGGCGCCGACCGCACGGACCGCATACGCCAGGCTTCCCGCAGCCCTGGCCGTCGGTGCGACGGCGGCCTGCCTGGCCCTGGCACTCCACACCCGCCACCGCCCGCCGAACCGACCGCCCCGGCCGGACCCCGCTGCCGACGAGGCCCGGAACCGGCCACCCCACCGGGCCCGCACACGCCGCCACTGACGCCGCCCGGAGACCTGGACGGAGGTTGTCCGGGCTGGAGGAGTTCCTGGTCAAGCCCACCGAGGCATCGACCGGAAGGCCGACGGCCAAGCCCACCGGCGCCAGCCCACGCCGACCAGCTTGTCCTCGACCGGTTCAGGGGAGGCCCACGACTTCCGCGTACGGTTTCAACGCGCCTCGTCCGGGCTGGACGCCGGGCCGCCGACGGTGGCGCGGCGCCGCGCCACCGCCCACGCCGCGAGCGCCCCGAGGGCCGCGCCCAGGGTGTTCTCCGCCCAGTCCACGTACTGGCAGGAGCGCACCGGATCCAGGGTCTGCGCCAGCTCGACGGCCGCCCACACCACGGACACGGCCAGCACGACCCGCCCCGGACGGCGGACGGCCAGCGTGCCGAACACCCCGAGTGCCGTCCAGAGCACGACGTTGGCGGCGTGGTGGGCCAATCCGCCGCCCAGCGTTCGCACCGACGCGCCGTCCAGGCAAGCGGCCAGCCGCGCGCCCACCCCGGGAACCACCTGGTCCGGCAGGGTGATCCCCGCCAGCACCGCGGCCGTGAGCAGCAGACCGAGCACGGCGGTGGGCGAGGCGCCGGTTCGCCGCAGGAGTGGCCGCCGCAGGGCCAACCCGACCGCGCCGAGGACGAGTACGAGGACTGCCGCGACGGCGGCGTGCTGAGCCGTGGACATCGCACCGGCGGACGCGGCGTCAGGGGACACGACTCCGCTGGACATGACGTCAGAGGGCAGGGCAGTGGACATACCGCTACTTCCATGATCGTGCCGCGCCACCGGCCACTCTAGCCCGCGCCTCCGGGTGTTGCTGCCGAGCGCCCTGGTGCCTGCCAAGCAAATTCGGGTCGCTCAGGTGGGTCTGATGGTCGGGCCGGTCTCGGCGAGGCGGCCGTCTATGACCAGACCGCCGGCCGCCGCTGATTACCTGGTGCGCTCAGTGCGGTCGTCGTACTCTTCGCGGGCGGTGATGACTTCTTCGATGTGCAGCACGGACCACTCCGTGAGCGCCTTCAGCGGTTCCCGTAGCGTCTGGCCGAGCGCGGTCAGCTCATACTCCACGTGCGGCGGCACCGCTGGGTAGACGGTCCGGCTGACCAGCCCGTCGCGTTCGAGGGTGCGCAGCGTCTGGGTGAGCATCTTCTCGCTCACGCCCGCCAGCGCCTGCCGGAGCCGGCCGAATCGGGAGGTCCCGTTCCGGCCGAGTTCGCCGAGTACGAGGACCGCCCACTTGCTGCCGATCTGGTCGAGCAGGTCCCGCGACGGGCAGCCGCGCTCGTACGGATCGAATGACGGCATGGGCCCGGTCACATTCCCGACAGCAGCCATACGGCTCACCTCAATGCTTTCGCTAGGGTAAGTACCCTACCAAGAAGTGGCTACTCCCCAACGGAGAGTGTCCAGGTCATTCTGTGTTCCATCCCGCGGCGGACAGACCGTTGCAGGCGTGCAAGGCACGCGCGGAAGGAAGGAATGACCATCATGCCGATCGTCGTCACCGGAGCCACCGGCCAGCTGGGAAGGCTCACCGTCGAGGCACTGCTGCGGCGCGGGATCCCGGCCGCGGACATCATCGCGACCGGCCGGGACATCGCCGGGATCAAGGACTTGGCCGACCGGGGCATCACGGTGCGCCGCGCCGACTTCGCGGACCCCGACGGCCTGGCCGAGGCGTTCGCGGGGGCGGAAAGGCTGCTGCTGATATCGGCCTCGGTCCCCGTGGGCGAGCGGGTCGCCAACCACCGCCGCGTGATCGACGCCGCGGCGGCCGCAGGCGTGTCGCTGGTGGCGTACACGAGCACGACGCACGCGGACACGGCCACTACCGTCATCGGTGCCACGCACGGCGAGACCGAGGCGTATCTGCGGGACCGCGGAATCCCCAGCGTGCTGCTGCGCAACGGCTGGTACCTGGAGAACTACACCAGCCAACTGCCGCAGATCCTGCAGAACGGCGCGGTCGTCGGCGCCGCGGGCGAGGGGCGGATCAGCGCCGCGTCCCGCGCCGACTACGCCGAGGCCGCAGCGGTCGTCCTCACCGCTGAGGGCCACACCGGCGCCGTGTACGAGCTCGGCGGCGACGAATCCTTCACCCTGACTGAGCTCGCCGCCGCGATCTCCGCCGCGGCCGGAAAGCAGGTTGCCTACGCCGACCTCCCGGTGGCCGACTTCGCCCAGGCACTGGCCTCCGCGGGCCTGCCCGCCGAGCTGGCGGAGGTCCTCGCTGACGCTGACCGCGGTATGAACCGCGGCGAGATGTACACCGACTCCGGCGACTTGCGCCGCCTGATCGGCCGCCCGCCCGTGACCCTGGCCGAGGCACTCGCGTCCGCCCTGCGTGACTGAGGTTGAACTTCTGATGTGGCCGGATCGCTCAGGTGGGTCTGATCGTCAGGCCGGTCTCGGCGAGTCAGCCGTCTAGGAGTTCGCTGCGGTACCGGATGTGCCGTAGGCCGCGCCGGATGCGCTGGACGAGGTGTTCGGGGGTACTGAAGGCGACGTTGGAGATCCGTCTGCGGGTGCGGCCGCGGACCCGCACCACCGGGGTCCGGCCGCGCTGTGACCAGGTCTTCGCGTGCGGCGGCGTCATGGAGAATCCGGCTTCGTCCTCGAAGACGATCCAGGCTCCGCGCCGCCGCAAGTCTTCCGCGCGGGGCCACACTGAGGACATGGCAGGAGAGCCCGCGTTGCTTGGCCTCGACTTCCCGCAGGACCCGAGCCGGGTCGTGCAGCGCGACGTGCAGGGCGATCGTGGGATGGAAGCCGGAGAGTTCTCGAAGTCGGCAGCGGACCGCATCGTCGATCACCTCGGGCCGATGTTCGCGCTCCAGTCCCGCAAACGGTTCGTCAAGGATGCCGTGCTCATCGTGGACGGCACATTGGTCCCCATCGCCGTGGTCGGCCGTCGCTCGCCGGGAACCGCGACGACTGCAACGCGTGGGAGGAGTCCGGCGCCAAGGCCGCCGTCGGCAAGACCCTCACGATCGCCGACGGCGGCTACCCGGGCACCGGACTCCTCATCCCTCCGCGACTGCCGCCTCAAGGGCGACGGCGTCAGGCGGTCCGGACGTCCCACCACTGCTGGGACTGGAAGTTCTTGCCCCACAGCTGGGCCCGGGCGCCGTTGCCGGGGACGTTGGTGTCGCGGTCCAGCACGGTGTTGTTGCCGTTGTTGAAGCGGACGTTGTAGATGGCCAGGTCCCCCGAGGGGTGGTACCACTGCTGCTGGGTGGTGCCGTTGCACTGCCACAGCTGCACCCGGGTGCCGTTGGCGCCGCCGCCGTTGGTGTCGGCGTCCAGGCACATGCCCGGGAACCGTACGCTCCGCAGGCTGCCGTCCGTGGACAGCAGCCACTCCTGCTGGGTGGTGCCGTTGCACCCCCACACCTGGACCTTGGTGCCGTTGCCGCCGGCGTTGGCGTCGGCGTCCAGGCACTGGCCCGGGGTCCCCCGGTACAGGCTGTAGATCCGGACGTAGACGCCCGCGGCGAGGGAGCCGTCCCGGGCGCCGGGCGCCTGGCCCTGCTCCCAGGCCACGTGGTGGGAGGCGGGCTCGGCGGCCTGCGCGGATGCCGCGCTCGTGGCACCGACGGTGAGGGTCGCGACGGCAGCCGCGACGGTGGCCAGCTTCTTGTGAACGGTCACGGGTCGGGATTCCTTTCGAGCCGATCTGTGTGGTGAATCCAGGAAACTCGACGCCGATTGACCGGTCGAATGATTCGATTTCTTTCGAAGGAACTGGCGAAGGGGGAACGCCTGTGATCCGGATCCGCCTGGGAGTCCGGGGGCTGGGAGACGTGAGGTTCGCGGTCTCACCGGTGGGCTCGGCCAAGGACCTGCTCCGCCTCCTCGGCTTCAGCCCAGGCACCCTGACCCCGCCCTGGCGGGCCAGAGCCACGGACGCGCTGATCCGGCACCGGCTCGGGCTGCTGGCCGTGGTCGCCGGGGGAGGCCCCCTCGGTTACGCCCCGGACTTCCTGCGGCCGGAACCCCCGGCCTTCCTGACGGACATCGAGACCGCGCTGCACCAGATCGCGACGACCCCGCGGGAGCGGATCCGCTACGAACTGGCCGGCGCCGTCAACGGCCACTCCTGGGACCCCGCCTCCGGCCGCCCGGCGCCGCGGAAACTCCTGCAGGCCCTCGACCAGGGGGAGGACCACTTCGCGCGCCGGCTCGCCGACGAGATGGGGCGGTTCTGGCACGCGGCACTGAAGCCCTCGTGGCCGGCCATCCGGGCCCGACTGGAAGCCGACGTCACCACCCGCGCCACCCAGATCGCCCAGATCGCCCAGTACGGGCTCGCGGAGACCCTCAACCGGCTGGCGCCGAACCTGGAATGGCGCGACGGCGAACTGCTCGTCCACCTCCGTCCGGACAGCATCCACCGGCTGACGCTGGACGCGGAAGCGGTGATCCTCACGCCGAGCGTTTTCGTCGACACGGCTCTCTTCTGCGCCGGGGAGCCGCCCGGGACGCCGGCGCCACGCACCCCGCTCATCGTCTATCCCGCCACGCAGGCCGACGGTCTCCCGCCCGCGCAGGACCACCCGCTGATCGGGGCGATGCGGCGAAGGCTCCTGGCCGAGCTGAGCCAGCCGTTATCCACGACGGAGATCGCCCAGCGTCTCTACCTGAGCCCGGCCACCGTCTCCTACCACCTGCAGATCCTCCACCGGGCCGGCCTCGTCACCCGTGCCCGGCGGTCGCGGCACGTTCTCTACCAGCGGCTCGGGGG
>NZ_JZWV01000420.1 GCF_000966975.1 Streptomyces katrae
ATGGACTTGGCCTCCGACGGGGCCCACATCGCCGCCCTCCAACGGGAAGGAGGCGTTCCCACCGGAGAGGGGGACACACTGAAGATCTACGACGTCCGCGCGCGCAAGGAGGTCCGCTCCGTCTCCGGGACGCAGGCCGGCGGCGCCTTCAGCCCGGACGGCCGGTACTTCCTGACCACCGACGGCACGCTGCTGGACCTCAAGACCGGCACCGACAGGAAAGAGAGCACGTTCAGCGGCGGCGTCCGGCACGTGGCCTACTCCCCGGACGGACGCCTGGTGGCGGCCTTCCGGGAGACCGGGCTGGTCGAACTGTGGAACGGACAGGTCACGCAACGGATCACGACGATGTCCAGCAGCGTCTCGCGCGGCGGCGGAAGGGGCGGCCAGGACCTCGGCGAGTTCACCTTCTCCCCGGACGGCCGGCTGCTGGCCGCGGTGGTCGACGGCGACAGCGTCCAGCTCTGGGACACCGACAGGCACTATGCCCTGGGAGACCCCCTCCTGCTGCCCGGCCGGGGCGTCGAGGCCCTGGCCTTCGACGGTGACACCCTGTGGGCCGCCGCCGGCACCCGCGCCCGGTCCGTGGACCTGACCCCGGCGCGCCTGGCCGAACGCGTCTGCCGGCGCGCCGGACGCGACCTGACGCCCCTCGAGTGGTCGACCTACCTGCCCGGCATCCCCCGCCGCCCCCTCTGCTGACCCGCCACCGACGACGGCGGGACCCCCGGTCCCAGGGATGCCCACCGGGTGTCTCAGAGGGCCGGGCCGCCGTCCGGCCGCGCGTCCGGAACGCCCAGCGGCGGCCGGGGCGGACAGCGGGAGCGCACTCGGCTGTACTCCTCCAGCCAGGTGAGGAGGGCCTGCTGGAAGGGAGGCTGGTCGTCATCGAGGAGTACGCCCAGCAGGCTCTGCTCCGGCGTCAGGGAACCCGCCGCGTCAAGCCCGTCCGCGGCCTCCGGCATGCACACCGTCACCCTCGGCCAGAGGCTCGGCACGTGTCCGGTGGAAGGCGTGAGGCAGCGGCTCAGCGCGTCCATCCGGGCGAGGGCCGCCGGCGAGGACACGGAATCGAATCGCATCTCGGGGCGGGGACGGGCCGGTGCGGCTCGCCGCGGAGTTCGAACGGTCTCAGCGAAGTCTGAGCACGGCCTCGGCGGTCTCCTCCGCGGTGAGGCCGGTCGAGTCCAGGACGTTCTTCTCGTACGGGCCGAGGTCGGCGAAGCCGTCGTACACCTGGTTGAGGATCTGCCGGTCGGTGAGCGGGTGCTGAGTACGGGACATCCCCCGCTCAAGTGCGGTCTGCCGGTCGGGTCTCAGCACCACGTAGACCAATCCCACGCCCGCGGCCTTCGCCGCCTTCTTGTAGGGCCCCAGGAACCACGGCCCGATCACGCCGTCGACCACGGTGTGGTAGCCCCCTGCGGCGTAACCGGCGGCGGCCCGTGCGATCACCCCGGTGACGGTCTGGTTCTGCTCGTGCGCCTCCGGCAGGTACGGAGCCAACGCTCCCTGTTTGATCGCCGCGTAGAAGTCGTCCGTGTGAAGGTGCACGCTGGGAGAGAGCCGGCTTTGGGCCAGGA
>NZ_JZWV01000421.1 GCF_000966975.1 Streptomyces katrae
GCCAGGATGCGCGCGACCGTCGTCTTCCCTGATCCCGAGGGCCCACTCACCAGGATGATGTGCATCCCCCCAGCCTAGGTCCTCGCAGATCCGCGCAGGGGCGAAGCTCCCGTCACGGCGTCACGGTGTCTCCATGCCGATGGGCCACCCGCCACACCGCATTCTCGCGACGGTACACCTGGGTGGCCCGCAGGGTGTAGGTCCGCGGTTCGCCGTCGACGCGGGCGCTGACGTGTTCCAGACCGGCTGTGTAGGCCATGTCGCCCACGACGTCGTACGCCACCAGCTCGAAGGCGTAGGAGGTGCAGTGCGAGAAGGAAGCGCCGAGGGCGGTGAAGAGGGCGTCGACCTCCGCCAGCCCGCGGGCGTTGCGCCAGGCGCCCAGCACACTGACCGGCTCCGTCTGGGACCAGAGCGACCGCCGCGGCTCCGGGTCGCCGTCGTGGAGCGCGGCCTCCGCCCGGTACAGGTCGGTCTTGATCCACGTCAGGAAGTCCTCGCGGTCACCCATGCCTCCATCATGCAGTGCGAGGCGCACGGCGCCGTAGCGGGACTTGGAGACCGCCCCCGGTCCGGGACTCCGGCCCGCTCTCGTCTCGACGAGCGAGTTCTCCGGATCTCGCCTAGTTTGAGCAGCGATCGACCGTTTTCGGGAAGGGAAGTGTTTGGCATGGCTGAAAAGGCCAAGGGCAAGATGGAACAGGCGAAGGGCAAGGCCAAGGAAGCGGCGGGCAAGGCGACGGGCAACGAGCGGATGCAGGCCGAGGGCAAGACGGACCAGCTCAAGGGCAAGGCCCGCGAGGCCGCCGGCAAGGCTGAGGAACAGGCCCGCGGGATCAAGGACTCCCTGCGCCGGGACCACCGGGAACCCTGAATCCGCCCAGACGCGCTGGAGCCCTCACGGCAGGTCCCCGGCACACGGCGCCGGGGACCTGCCGCACGGCGTGCGGGTGGATGCGAGGGTCCCGGATCCGTACGGTGCGGCCCGAGCGGCCCGTCGCCGGCAGGGGCCGACCCCTGACCGCGCGGGTGACCTGATGATCGGTGCGGTCGGCGGCCGTGGACTGCGGCCGTACATCGCGGACGAGCGTGTCCCGGCTGTTCCGACCGCCGTGACGGTGTTTGCTGGGGACAGGGATGACGGGCCTGTGGGGCCGCCTGCACCGGGAGGAGCCGGACCATGAAGTTCGCACAGATCATCGACTTCGAGACCGAACGCATCGAAGAGGTGCGCGAGCTGCTGCGCGGTTACGAGGAGCGGGTCCGCGCACAGGGACGGAGCGGGGGCCCGGTCGCCCGCACCCTGCTCAGGGACCGCGCCAACCCCAACCGCTACCTCGCCGTGGTCGAGTTCGAGTCCCATGAGGCGGCCAGGGCGAACAGTGAAGCCGCCGAGACCAACGAGCTGGCGCAGGCTCTGGCCGCCCTGATGACCCGGCCGACCGTCTACACGGATTGCGACGTCGTGGACCGTCAGAACGTCGGCTGATCCGGCCCGAACTCGTCCAGGTCCGTGTCGAGTATCCGGCCGACGGTTTGACGGTGATCGACGTATGTCCGGTGCCATCTGGAGGCGTTCGGTAATCGGAGGCGGCGACGCCGGCCGCTACCGGATCACCGTGGACGACCGGGGGACCGATGTCCAGGACCCCTGCCCGTA
>NZ_JZWV01000412.1 GCF_000966975.1 Streptomyces katrae
GTTCTCTACCAACGGCTCGGGGGAGCGATGGCGGCGGACCAACCGAAGCCGCCGCCACCCCGGCAACGGTCACACCGGCAGGCCCTGTCAGGCATAGAGCGCCGGGCCCCGGCTGCTGAGGACCTCATGCTCTGACCGCCGAGGCTTGCCGCTCAGCGGAGGCGCAGGGTGATGGACTGCCATGGTGGGGTCGCGGTGCCGTGGACGGTGCAGTCGCTGTCTGTGGACGTGATGGAGCGGTATGCCGTCGCGAGGGTGGGTTCGCGGAGCGGTGCATCCGCGTCCACGGGCAGCCAGGGCGCTTCCCGCCAGGGCGCATCGAATCGCGGGGCGGGGCCGGTCGGGGCGTTCACGGCGGTGAAGAAGAGGTCACCTTCGGCGCACAGTGGCAGGCCGCCGATTCTGATGGATTCGGCGCTGGTGCTGTCGCGGGGGTCCGGTTGGGCTTCGATCCATGGTCCGGCGGCGGTGATCCCCCGGAATGCGTCGACCGACGTGTGGGCGGTGGCGGCTCGCGGCCAGCGAACGGTGATCAGATCGAGCGTGTCCAGCGGCCTGGCGCCGACGGCTGCGAAGAGCAGCAGGCGGTCACGGTCGTTCGTCTGCCCGGCCGGCCGGTAGGTGTTGCCGGCTGTGTCGGTCACGGTGACCTCACCCGGGGCCGCACCGGTCAGCGCCACGGTGACGATCAGCGTCTCGCCGCGGGTGACCGCGTGCAGCACATGCAGATCGGCCCCGGTGGTCGACGGAGGACCGTCAGGGGGCCTGGAGTCGCTGTTGCCGATCCGGGCGGCATAGGCCCCTCTGCCCGTGGTCCGCAGGACGCGCGGGCCGTGGTCGGAGGAGAGCGCGGCGACCGTCAGCAGGGCGGTGAGCAGGATGCCGTAACGTGCCGCGCGTCTTCTCCCGCGCTCGTGGCCGGCTGCCTCTGCCTTCGGGGGCACACCCGGTTCGTCCGGCGGGACGACCGAGGGACGCGGATCGTCACGGTGGGCCGGTGCCATCGCGGCGGAAGCGACCGGGGACTCGGCCTCCACAGGCCCGGGTCGGGCCGGCGGTAGCGCCTGACGAGCACGGCGCAGGAGTTCCTCGCCCTCCTCCTCTGGCAGGCCGAGCGCCGTGGCCAGCAGCCGCAACGTCTCCCGGCGAGGCCGGGCAACCCGGCCGTGCTCGAGGTCACGGATGGCCCGCACGCTCAATCCCGAGCGTTCGGCGAGCTCCTCCTGCGTCAGGCCGGCCGCGCTGCGCCGGCCGCGTAAGTGCGCCCCGAAACCGCCTTCGCCCATCACGCCCCCCGGATGATCTGAAGCTGTGCAGGTGAGTACATCACAGGGCGTCCGCCGACCAAACTGCCGGTGTTTCTTCCGGCTGTTCTGCCTGGTCACCATGTGGGGGGCTGCGGACGATCAGGCCGGAAACCGAAAGAAGAGGAGGTGTCCCGCACAGCGGCCACACTCGCCACCGCCGCCCGTCAGAACCCGTGCTCTGGACAGACCGAGTCCGGGCAAGGGGCGTACGGAGCCGTACGGGGGGGCGCCCCGTGCCCCGACCGCCCATGACGAGCGTCAACCAGGGCCAAGTAACGACCACTGACTGAACCAGCTCAGACATGCCCCGCTACCCGTCACCATCTCCGAAGGAGCAACCGTGAAGATCGCACGTATGATCAAGTTCGCTGCCGCAGGGATTGCAGCGGCAAGCCTCGTCGCCCTCTCGGCCGGCGCTGCGTCAGCAGCCAGCCTGGGTGGGGACGCGTTCGCCGGCAACTGCCATGCGTACATCCTTCCCTACTCGGACATGTACGCCTACGGCCACGTCGACGGACCCGCCAACGAGTGCAAGGTGGACCTGTGGCAGGTGAACACTCAGACCGGCGGCCGCACGCACACCGGCTGGGGAGGCGGGGCGAACACGTGGCCGGAGTACCACAACGACGGTGTGCACAAGCTCTACGTAGAGGTCTTGGACATCAACACCAACCAGGTCGGCTGGGGTCCGCTGGTCTTCTGATCTGACCGGGCTGAGGGGCCGTCCGCGGTGGGCCCGTCCGCCCCCGCACGCGTCGTGCGGGGGCGGACGCCGGCCCGGGAAGCCGTTCCCCGGCTTCATCGCGGACGGCGGGCGGGGCGCGAGGGCGTCAGGGGAGGTCGAGGGTGGCCCGGTGGGCGCGCCAGCGCTCCATCAGGCCGTGCATCTCGCGCTCGAGGAAGGCGAAGAACGCCGCCGTCTCCGCCACCCGCGCCCCCGCCGGGGTGTCCCGGCCCAGGCCCGCCGCGCCCTCGCGCAGGGTCTGCTCGAAGCGGGCGAGGACCTGGTCCCGGCGGGTGAAGGTCTGGTACCAGAGCTCGTTGTGGAGTACGTAGCGGTCCCGGCGGGAGCCCGGCTCGCGCTCCCGGCTGACCATGTCGACCTGTGCCAGGTAGGCCACGGCGCCCGATACCGCCGCCGGGCTGATCCGCAGGGCCGCGCCGAGCTCCGCCGAGGTCATCGCGCCGCTGTCGCTGGCCAGCAGGCAGGCGAAGACCCGGGAGGCCATGCGCTGCATGCCCGCCTCGGTGAGCTGCGCGGCGAACCGCTCCACGAAGCGGGAGACCGCTTCCCCGTCCCGGGTTCCGTCGTCGTCCGTCGTCACATCCAGGATTTTACGTGATTCGCTATCTTCACAACTTTGTGAAATAAGCGTACGTTCGGAGGCATGACGAAGGCCATCAGCGTCGCCGGGCTCCGCAAGGCGTTCGGCCGTACCCGTGCTCTGGAGGGGCTCGATCTGGACGTCGCGACCGGCGAGGTCCACGGGTTCCTCGGCCCCAACGGCGCCGGCAAGTCCACCACCCTGCGGATCCTGCTCGGCCTGCTGCGCGCCGACGCCGGGACCGCCACCCTGCTCGGCGGCGACCCGTGGGCCGACGCCGTCGCCCTCCACCGCCGCGTCGCCTACGTCCCCGGCGACGTCACCC
>NZ_JZWV01000413.1 GCF_000966975.1 Streptomyces katrae
CCTGTACGGACGCCTGCGCGGCGGCCTCGACCGGGCCCGGCGGGACGACCTGGTCGCGCGGTTCGAACTCGACCCGACCCGGAAGGGCCGTACCTACTCCAAGGGCAACCGCCAGAAGGTCGCCCTGGTCGCGGCCTTCGCCTCCGGCGCGGAACTCCTCGTCCTCGACGAGCCCACCTCCGGGCTCGACCCGCTGATGGAGGAGGTCTTCCGGCGCTGCGTCACCGAGGCCCGCGACGCCGGCCGCACCGTCCTGCTCAGCTCGCACCTGCTCAGCGAGGTCGAGGCCCTCTGCGACCGGGTCAGCATCGTCCGCGCCGGCCGCACCGTGGAGAGCGGCACCCTCGCCGCCCTGCGCCACCTCACCCGTACCTCGATCACCGCCGAGCTCGCCGGAGCCCCGAACGGCATCGCGCACCTGCCCGGCGTCCACGACGTCGAGGTGCGCGGGCCGCGGATCAGCCTCCAGGCCGACACCGGCGCACTGGACGCCGTCCTGCGTGCCCTCACCGCCTCGGGCGTCCGCTCCCTGACCGCGACCCCGCCCACGCTGGAGGAACTCTTCCTGCGCCACTACGCCCCGGAGGGTCGGCCGGGCGGGGTGAACGGGCGATGAACGGGCCGCTGACCGGTACCGGCACGCTGCTGCGGCTGGCGCTGCGCCGCGACCGGGTGATGGCGCCGGTCTGGGTGGCGGCGGCCGCGCTGCTGGTGGTGAGCATGCCCCGCGCGCTCGGCGCCGTCTACGCCACGGGAGCCGAACGGGCCTCTCTTGCCGCCTCGATGAACGCCAACGGCTCGATGCGGGCCCTGTACGGGCCGGTGTTCGGCGAGTCCCTCGGGGCCCTCACCGCCTGGCGGAGCGGGGTGTTCGGGGCGGTACTCGCCGCCGTGATGAGCCTGGTGATCGTCGTACGGCACACGCGCGAGGAGGAGGAGACGGGCCGGCACGAACTGCTCTGCTCCGGGGCGGTCGGCCGCCGGGCCCCGCTGACGGCCGCCCTGCTGGCCGCGCTCACCGCCGACGCCGCCGTGGCCGTGCTGATCGCGGGCGGGCTCGCGGGGCAGGGCGCGCCCGGGGCCCTCGCTCTCGGCCTGGGCATCGCCGGGACCGGGGTGGTGTTCGCCGCCGTGGCGGCCGTCGCCGCCCAGCTGACCGGGAGTGCCCGGACCGCGAAGGGGCTGGCGGCGGCCGTGCTGGGGGCCGCGTTCGTGCTACGTGCGGCGGGCGATGCCGGCACCCCGGGCGCCGGGTCGGCCTTGACCTGGGCCTCGCCACTGGGCTGGCTGGAGAACGTACGGGCCTTCGCGGGCGAACGCTGGTGGGTGCTCGGGCTGTTCGCGGCCGGGGCGCCGGCGCTGACGGCCGCCGCCTACGCGCTGGCGGGCCGTCGCGACCTGGGCACGGGCTTCCTGGCCGCCCGGCCGGGCCCGGCCGAGGGGCGCCTCGGTTCGGCGGGGGCACTGGCCCGGCGGCTCCAGCGGGGGGCCGTACTCGGCTGGAGCGCTGCCTTCCTCACCGCCGGGGCGGTCTTCGGGGGGATGGCCGACGGGGTCGCCGAGGTGGTCGGCGGCAACGAGCGCACCCGCGAGATCATCGAGCGGATGGGCGGGCGCAGCGGGCTCACCGACGCCTTCCTCGCCGCGATGGCGGGGCTATTGGGCATGGCCGCCGCGCTGTTCGCCGTCTCCTGCGTCCTGCGGCTGCACGGGGAGGAGACCGCGCAGCGCGCCGAGCCGCTGCTCGCGCACCCCCTCGGCCGGCTGCGCTGGGCCGGCGGCCACCTGGCCGTCGCCTTCGCGGGACCGGCCCTCATCCTGCTCCTGGCCGGCCTCGGACTGGGGCTCGGGCACGGCGGGGATGCCGCCGCCACGGTGGGGGCCTGCCTGGCGCAGCTGCCGGCGGTGTGGGTCTTCGGCGGACTGGCCGCCCTGCTGTACGGGGCGGCCCCGCGGTACGCGGCCGTCGCGTGGGCGGTGGCCGGGGCCGCGCTGGCGCTGGGCTGGCTGGGTCCGGCCCTGGACCTGCCGCGTCAGGTGCTGGACCTCTCGCCCTTCGCCCACCTGCCGAGGCTCCCCGGCCCCGGCGGCCGGCAGCCCGTGCCCCTCCTCGTCCTCACCGGCCTGGCGGCGGCCCTGACGGCGGTCGGCCTGGCGGCCCTGCGCCGCCGCGACATGACGGCGTAGGCCCGCCAGGCCGTCTCTTCCGGACCCGCCACCCCAGCTCCGGCCCGCCGGGTACCGCACCTCGCGCGCCACCACGCGTCAGGGACCTCGGCGCCCGTCCGTACGGACCGTCGCGGATCCGCGGCCATGACCTCCACCGAGGCGCTCACCGGTCCGAGGCTCCGCGCCGCGCCGCCTGATCGATGCGCCCAGGCGGCGCCGCATCCGGCGTGCGGCACCGGCGGGCGGTGCCTAGGCTTGACGGGTCACCGCCGGGCATTCGGGGGGACCCCTGCACCAACGGGGTGGTGCTCCGGCTCCCCGCTGCACAGGAACCGGAAGGCGGCCCTGTCATGGCTACCGCACCCGAATTCGACACCCCCGTTCTCGACACCATCGCCGCGATGACGATCGACTCCCTCGAGCACTGCCACATGGACGAGCGCACGCTGATCATCAGCCGGATCGCCGCGCTCGTGGCCATGGACGCGCCCGCGATCTCCTACATGGCCCACATCAACCCGGCCCTCAAGGCCGACTTCACGGTCGAGCAGCTCCAAGACCTCCTCGTCGCGATCGCGCCCGTCGTGGGAACGGCACGCGTCATGTCCGCGGCCGGGCACATCGCACAGGCCTTCGGCGTCGCCCTCGCGCTCGCCGAAAGCGAGGCCGAGGCGATAGCCCAGGCCGAGGCCGCCAGCCGCAACATGTGAGCCATCGCGGCTCCGGCGGGCACGGATACCGCGGTGTGCCGTGCGGCCCCCGGGTAATACCGCAGTTCGCTGACCCCTCCGGGGGACGGGTAGGGCCCCCGCGCTGCACGCGCGGGGGCCCGGTGACGGTGGCTCGGTCCCTGTCGGGCCGACAGGGAGGGACCACGAGCCCTGATGGGTCGGTCAGCCCCGTGTCGTATTCGGTGCGGTTCCATCCGTGGCCGGTGCGGTCAGCCGATGAGTTCGGCGAGGATCCACTCGGCGAGGCTCTCGGTCACCAGGCTGTGCTCGGAATTGGTGTCGTCGCACTTGAAGGCGTCCAGCTCGCTACGGCCGGAGGGGAGGTCGTTGAGGTGGGTGGTGAGGTCGACGTCCCAGGTGACGGGGTCGTACTTGAGGGCGATGGCGCTGACCGAGGGCACGAAGCAGCCGGAGCGGTGGCGCTCGTCGATCGGGGCGCCGAGTGCGTCGGCGAGCATGCCGTAGGAGGCCAGGGTGCCGCCGGGCGCGCCGTCGAGCGCGGGGATCTCGCTGGTTCGGCTCGTACGGTAGCCGAGGATCAGGGCCGACATCCGTACGACTTCCTGGTCCTGGCCGAAGGCCGGCTGGGTGCGCAGTACCGCGCGGGCGATTCCCGGCGACCTCCAGTCGAAGACCAGCTCGTCGGGCAGCAGGGGGCCCGAGGTGCCGTCACCGGTGCCGTTGGCGACGCCGAGCCTGCGCAGGCCCGGCTTGGACGGGAACCATCCGATGTCCTTGAGGTCCTGGAGGAACCGGAGGCGCTTCTCGCTCCAGGTCGCGACGGCGCCGGAGTCCTTGGCGTTCGGCACCCAGGCCCACAGGAGCTGCTGGGCGGCGGCGCTCCTGATCAGCTCGGCCTGCTTCGGCTTGCCGGAAGGGTCGGGAACGGACTCGAAGAAGTACGCCAGCTGCTGCAGTGCGACCGGGATCCAGGCGCCGTTGTGCGGGGAGTCGTAGGAGAGGTAGATGCGGCTTTCGTGGTCCTCGCCCTCGTTTTCCATCCACGCCAGCGCGTACCGGGTGATGAGTCCGCCCATGCTGACGCCGCCCACGATCAGCGGGGCACCGCCCTCCAGCCGGTCGTCGATGGCCTTGCGGATGGCGCTGACCGCGACGGCTGCGTTGGCCTGGATGTGGGTGTGGCGCTCCTTGAAGCCCAGCAGGATGACGTCCACGCCCGCGGCGAGCAGCTGGCTGAGCAGCCGCTTGCCGTCGGCGTCGTAGGGCGCGTCGAGGTGGGAGTAGAGGTCGTCGAGGTTGCTCTCGCCGTAGTTGAACCCGTCGGCGAAGATCATCGGGTTGACCAGGCCCTCGTGGGGCGTGCCGTCGGCGTCGAGGCCGTAGTAGACGGCGGCGGTGCCGGTGGCCGTCTCCCCCTCGTACGCGAACGCGCCGGTGAGCTGCCAGACCGTATTCGGCTTGTTGACCTTGCGGGCTGTGTCCCCCCGCAGTGCGGGTGCGAACAGCACTCCCTGCCGGAGCGGTTCCGGTGCCTCGCCCTGCGCCTTTTCGGCGCCCTCCGCGTCCGTCCACGGTGCGGTGCTGACGTCGACCCTCGGTTCGCTGCCGTGCGTAGCCATGTACTGCCGCCTTCCCTCGTCTGCTGGATGAGTCGCCGCAGGGACCGCCTTCGGCCGGGTGGTGCCGCGGCCGGGGGGTGGGTTCTGGCCGCCCGGGTACGCCTGGCGCCGACGCCGGCTCCGGTGTCGCACGACCGATGACGTGCGCGGTCCCGCCAACAGGGGAAAGGTATGTGGGCTGATCGGGCCCGGGTGGCAACGACACCTGGGGCGCGCACCGCGCCAAGGGGCACTGGTCCCTCGGAGTCCGCGCCCCCGCGCGCCCCGAAACGGGTGAGGCTGTCGCGGAGGTGGCGAGTGTCCCCGGCGCGGGAGCGAGCAGCCTGCACCTCGCCGCGCCGGAGCTCCTCCCAGCACCGTGCCGGCCGCCGGACGAAGGCCGCCCGGATCCACTACGGGGCCGTCCCACTGACCAAGAGAGGGGGACCCCACGGGCGGCCCGTCGACCCGGTGTTTGTGAGTGCCGAATCCGTCCGGTACTGGCCCCTGGGAGACCTCGTGCGGACGGCCCGGGCCGGCCTACCGTGACGGGGTGAGTGACGAGACGAACGGGTGCACCGGGCGGGTCCTGGTTCTGGTGCTGCCCGAGGTGAACCTGCTGGACCTCGGTGGTCCTGTGCAGGTGTTCGATGCCGCGGCGCATTTCGGCGGCGGCTACCGGCTGGAGTACGTGGGCGAGGCAGACGGTCTGCGGTCGGCCCAGGGCCTGCGGCTGGCCGGTCTGGCACCGCTGCCGACGACCCGGCCGGTGGCCGGCGATCTGGTGCTCGTACCGGGGCCCCGGCTGACCGGATCCGACCGGCTGGTCGAGCCCGCCGTGGTGCGCTGGGTCCGGGAGGCCTACGACGCGGGTGCCCGGGTGGCGTCGGTGTGCACCGGTGCCGCCGTCCTGGGGGAAGCGGGACTGCTGGACGGCAGGTTGTGCACGACCCACTGGTCGCTGACCTCGGCCATGCGCGAGCGGTACCCGCGGGCCCGGGTGCGCGAGGCCGCCCTCTACGTGCACGACGGGCGGATCAGCACCAGTGCGGGGATCTCGTCGGGGATCGATCTCGCGCTGTCCCTGGTCGAGCGGGACCGCGGCCCGGAACTGGCCGCGCGGGTCGCCCGCGAACTGGTGCTGTACCTGCGGAGGGACGGGGACGCGACGCAGATCAGTCCGTTCCTGCGGCACCGCGACCACGTCCATCCCGCGGTGCACCGGGTGCAGGACCACCTGGCCCAGCACCTGGACGCCGCCTTCACCCTGCGGGAACTCGCCGGCGTCGCCGGGCTGTCCCCGCGCGGTCTGACGCGGGCCTTCACCGCGGTCACCGGCATCACCCCGTTCGTCTACCAGCGGCAACTGCGGCTGGAGCGGGCCCGCTCCCTCCTGTCGGGTACCGACCTGACAGTGGAGGCGGTCGCGGCCCGCTGTGGGTTCCGCGACGCGCGGCAGCTGCGCCGGGTGGTCGCCGACGCCTTCGGAGTCCCTCCCTCGCGACTGCGCGCACCGCTGCGGCCGACCGCCTGACGGATCCACCCCCCCCCCGGGGGGGAGCGTCGCCCCTTCCTCCCCCCCCCGGACTCTTCCGCTTTCGCGTTTCCACCCGTTTTCCCTCTTCCACGAAGTCGTCTCCACCAGGGCCGGCCGACGGCACCACGCTGCCGATCGGTGCCCGGATTGTCGAGGTATGTCTTGTCCGAAGTGAGTTCCGAGGCGGGCTCTGGTTCCAAGCCGCGCAGGGGGCACCGGGCCCTGCGCCGTATCGGCCGGGTACTGCCGGCCACGGTGCTGTCCGCGGCGTCCTTCGCGGGGATCGCCTTCGCGGGGGTGAGCGCGTCGATGGCCGACAGCTTCGCCGCCGCCCCCCGCGGATCCGGCCGGTGCCGCCCGGCCGGATCACGGTGGCGGTCGCGGTCGGCAACGCGGGCTCGGTGGCCACCGACGTACTCGCGCCCTACCAGGTGTTCGCCGAGTCCCGGGAGATGTTCGTCTACACGGTGGCCGCCGAACGCCGTGTCAGCCCGCTGTCCGGCGGCGCCCATCTGCTGCCCGACCACACGCTGGCCGAGGTGGCGGACGGCACCCTGCCGGAACCCGACGTCGTGGTCGTGCCCGCGGTGACCGACCCCACCGGCGCGGGGGAGGAGGGCCTGCGCCGGTGGATCGTCGAACGCCACCGCAGGGGTGCCCGGATCCTCGGGGTGTGCGCGGGCTCCGAACTGCTGGCCGCCTCCGGTCTCCTCGACGGCCGCGACGCCACGTCGTTCTGGTCCAACATCGGCTCCCTGGAACGCAGTTATCCGAAGGTCGACTGGAAGCGCGGGCAGCGCTACGTCGAGGACGGGCGGGTGACCACCACCGCGGGCGTCACCTCCGGCACCGTGGGCGCCCTGCGGGTGGTCGAGGAACTGGCCGGCGAGACGGAAGCGGCCCGTATCGGCACCGGGCTGTCCTACCCCGGCTGGACTCCGGACGGACCGACCGCGATACCGGCCAACCACCTCGCCCTCGGCGACCTGCCCTACGCCCTCAATGCCGCGTTCCCGTGGCGGCGACCTACCACGGCCATTGGCCTGGTCGACGGGGTCGAGGAGATCGACGCGGCCGCGGCCCTCGAAGGGTACGGCGGAGTGTCCTTCGCCGCCCGGACGGTGGTGATCGGCGCCGGCGACACCGTCACCACCCGCCACGGCCTGGTCCTCGTCACCCGGCCGGCGACGGGGGACGCCGACGGCGCGGACCGCTTCGTGGTGCCCGGCGTCAAGGATGCCTCCGCCCTCGGCACCGCACTGAGCGGCTGGGCCCGCCGCAACGGGCTCACCGCCGAACTGCCCGGCGGGGGACGGCGGTCCGGGGAGTTCGGCTTCGATCCCGTCTTGCGGGACCTCGCCGAGCACAGCGACCGCCGTACGGCGCTGGCCACCGCGAAGTTCTCCGAGTACCCCTCGGCCCACCTGGAACTGACGGGCGCGCCCTGGCCCTGGCGGCCCACCCTGCTGGCCGCGGCGACGGCCGCCCTGAGCGTGGGAGTGGGGCTGGCACCGGCGGCGGCACGCCGGGCGATGCGACGGCGGCGCCTCCCACGGCGTCCGGTGGCGTAGCCCCGGACGCCGTGAGCCGGTTGATGCACAGCGCCGCTGCGGGAAAGGGACACCAGTGGGGTGTACTACCAGTACACCCCACTGGTGCGTATCATGTGTTCATGCCTCTTCCTCGTTTCGACCGCCTGCCCGCCGAACGCCGCGAGCACATCCTGGGAGTCGCGCGTCGGCACTTCGCCGAGCACGGCGCCGAAGGCGCCTCCTACAACAAGATCATCGAGGCGGCGGGAGTCTCCAAGACCGCCGCCTACCACTACTTCGACGGCCGGGAGGACCTGCTCACCGCGGTCCTCGACGGAGTCCTCGACCGACTGCTGCACGCCCTCGGCCCCTGGGGCCCGGCCCGGGACGAGGAGGACTTCGGCGCCCGGTTCGCCGCTGGATCCGCCGGCCTCGCCGCCCACCTGAGGGACCACCCCGAGGACCTGGCCCTCGCCGACGCCGCCATTGGGCGCAGCGACGGAACCCCGTGGCTCGACTGGTTCGATGCCCTGGTCACGGACGGCCGTCGGCTCGGGATGATCCGTACCGATGTGGACCACGCACTGATGGTGTCGGCGACCGCCGCCGTCATCCGGGCCGCGGACGCCTGGGCCGTGGCCCTGATGACGAGCGGATCCCTCGAAGGCCTCCCACAGGGGGACCCCCCGCACCAGCTGTGGACCCTCCTGCGCGGCCTGTGGGGTGCGGCGGCCGCGGCTCCCGGACAGGAGCCGAACGGTGCGCACTGACCTGAGGATCTCCTGGGAGATACCGGCCACCCCGTCCGGTCTCGCCGGCCGCCTCGAACGGTTCATGGGGCCGGGCAAGTCCCGCTCCGAATCCGTGGTGGAGACCATCGGTCTCCTCGGCTGTGCCCTGCTGCTGGCCGCCGGACTGTGGAGCTCGGGAGCCGCGCGCGACTGGTCGACCGGGCAACTCGCCGTGGTCGCCCTGGCTGGGCTCGACCTGATCGGCGGGGTGCTGACCAACGCCACCAACGCCGCGAAGCGTTGGTACCACCGGGCCGACCCGGCGGCGCGGCGCGCCCGGCTGCTGTTCGTCTCGGCGCACCTGATCCACCTCGCCGCGATGGGCCTGTACGTCCTCTCCGGCGACCTCGCCTGGACCTCGGCGAACGCCGGGCTGCTCCTCGGCGGGTCGGTGGCGGTGGAGTTCGCGCCCGTCCACCTCAGACGGCCCGTGGCGATGGCGGTGTTGATGGCAGCCGTCCTGGTCAACCTGTTCTGGCTGCCGGTGCCGGCCGCACTTGCCTGGTTCGTACCACTGTTCTTCCTCAAACTGCTCGTCTGCCACCTCGTGCCCGAGGCGCCCCTCGAACGGGGTCGGGATGCCTGAGGACCTGGATGCCGCGGCCTCCCGCCGGATCGACACCGACCCCGACCCGGCCGCCTGCGCCGAGCTGCTGGCCGCCGCGTTCGTCCGGGAGCCGGCCGTCTCCTGGATCTGCGGCGGCGCACACTCCGCCCGTGCTCGCTGGTTCCGCGCCACCCTGCGCACCCACGCCGGCCTCGCCGGGGCCCGCCGTACGGCTCTGGTGGACCCCGACGGACGGCTCCTGGCGGCAGCCGTCCTGACCC
>NZ_JZWV01000414.1 GCF_000966975.1 Streptomyces katrae
CAGCCGTCCTGACCCCGCCGGGCGCGACCCCGCCCGCCGGCGCCCGCGTGCTCTGGGCGGCCCGGACCCTGCTGGGCAGCGGGCCGCGCGCCCTAGGCAGGACCCTGCGCCATCTGGACGCCACCGAAGGCGGGGCCCCCGCGGGGGCCTGGACCCTGGAGTTCGTCGGAGTCCGCCCGGACCTCACCGGCCGTGGAGCGGGCCGCACCCTCCTGGACCACGTCCTGACGACGACGCCGGGAGCAGTCCACCTGACCACGGCGGACCCGGCGAACGTCCCCCTGTACCGCCACTTCGGCTTCACCACGCTCGGCGAGACCCCGCTGGGACCACTGACCGTCACATCGATGGCCCGCGTATCGAGCCCGAGCAGGAAGGTTCATGAAGGTCCGGGGCCGGACTCTTCGCCGCGGTGACGGGAGCGCACAGCGTCGGTTGGTCAAGTGTCCCGGTGCGGTGGCGAAGAATTCGGGCGCGGTGGGCGGACGCTGCGGTGGCGGCCCTGGCCGTCGGAGATGTCGGCAGTCGTCAGGACGACCGCGAGGGCGAGGGGCAGCAGGGTGAGGAAGGAGAACAACATGGCGCGCTTGTGCCCGCCGGTCGCCGGCCGATGCGCGATTGCGGAGGGCTCTTGGCCGGACGGGCGGCCGGACGGACGGGCGGACTGGGCTGGCCGGTGGTGAAAGTCAGCTCGTTCGGGGCGTGCACCGCCGCTCGTGGGGCAGCTGCGGTGGCGGGGGGCATATGTGAGGAGTCCCCGTGCCGGGGCGGGCCGGCGTCAGAGGCCGCCTCGGCCGCAGAGGTATCCGACGCCAGGAGGAAATCGGTATGTCGCAGGTCAAGGAGTCCATCGAGGTCGACGTCCCGGTCCGTGCCGCCTACGACCAGTGGACGCAGTTCGAGTCGTTCCCGCAGTTCATGGACGGTGTGGAGCGGATCGAGCAGCGGACGGACACCCTCACCCACTGGGTGACGAAGATCGCGGGTGTGAAACGGGAGTTCGACGCGGAGATCACCGAGCAGGTCCCGGACACGAAGATCGCCTGGGTGACGGTCGGCGGTGAGACGGAACAGTCAGGGCTGGTGACGTTCCGCCCCATCGACCCCGCCCATACCGAGGTGACGTTCATGATGGACTTCGATCCCGACGGGATGGCGGAGAACATCGCGGACAAGTTCGGCTTCGTCGACCGGCAGGTCAAGGGCGACCTGAAGCGGTTCAAGCACTTCATCGAAGACCGAGGCGCCCCGACCGGCCAGTGGCGCGGCCAGGTCTGACCCCCACCCCACCCCTGCCGCCGGGCCGGGGCCGCGCCAAGGCGGCGGCCTCCGGCCCGGCGGCGCGCAGGCCCGGCCGGAAAGGGCGGCGAATCGGCTGGGGAGTGCGCGGCGGCCGGTGAGTGCGTCAGGTGTGGAGGCGGCTGTTGGGGCCGTCGTGGTCGCCGGCGCTCTCGTCGTTGAACCAGTAGTCGCCGGCGGCCAGGTACCGGAAGGCGTAGGTGTTCTCGCCCGGCAGTTTCACGGTCACGGCGCGTTTGCCGTCTTTGCGGAGTGCGAGGGTGTGGGTGCCGGGCTGCCAGTCGTTGAAGTCGCCCACGACGCTGACCGGGCCGGGGGGCGTGTCGGCGGGCAGGATGAAGGTGACCTCGGTGTGGGTCTTGCGCAGGGTGCGTTCCAGCATGGGGTGCTCCAGATCGGCCGAGCGGGTACCGGGCCATCGTGGGCCGCATGTGCCCACGCCGCGCGCCGACGCCCCGGACGGCAGCCCGGCGTCACCCTCCCACCGCACCCGACGCGGATTTGCGTCCCGGCAGGGCCGCACCGCCGGTGTCCGTCAGCGGGCCGGACGGAGGGGGAGGGGGCGACGATGGTTTTGCCGCCGGACATGTGAGGGAAGGGCGGCCTCAGGTGGGGCCGGAGCGTGGAGCGGTCGGACACCTCGACGATGACCTGCCCGGCCGAGACGGTGACCCGCAGGCCGGTGAGGCCTTCCCCGTGCCGCAGCGCGCTGGAGACGAGCTCGCTCACCACCGTCAGCACATCGTCGACCAGGACCGGTGCCCCGCCGTGTTCGGCCAGGACAGCGCGGGCGGCCTCCCGCGCCTGCGCACGGTTCACCTCGGCCGGGAGGCGCTCGACGTGGGAGCGCCCCGGAGCGCCGCCTACCCGGGCGAGGTACTGGGCCAGGGCCTGTACGCCCGGCTGGAGGGCGGCCGCAGTCCGCCCGGATGCGGTCTTCGCGGCCGCAACCGCGATCGGCCGAAGACTCGCGGCCGGCTCATGCCGCCCCGCACGCTTCGCGAGCGCGGCGCGACCTCGGGCCGAAATGGCGCCGCAACCGACTTCCACGAGTTCGTAACGAGCCATTGACATTGGCTTCGGCGAGAGGGCAACCTCATCTCCACACGGTGCCTAAACGTTTAGGCAAACCGGAATCGACCACTTTGTGCAGGGGCAGGGGCAATGGCGCGCCGGATCGGGATCAAGGACGTAGCTGCGGCGGCAGGTGTGTCGACCGCGACCGTGTCGCACGTCCTGAACCGGGTCGAGGGCAAGCGAATCAGCGAAGAGACGCGTCAGCGCGTCTGGAAGGCCGCCGGCGAGCTCGGATACGCGCCGAACGGGCTGGCCCGCGGGCTGAGGATGCAGCGGTCGCAGACCATCGGCTTCGTCAGCGACGAGATCGCCACCACCCCCCACGCGGGCAGGATGATCCTGGGTGCACAGGAGGCGGCCGCAGCCGAGGGCCTGGTGCTGCTGCTGGTCAACACCAGCGGCGACGCCGAACTGGAGCGCGCGAGCATCGACATGCTGCTTCAGCGCCGGGTGGACGGTGTGCTGTACGCGGCGATGTATCACCGCACCGTGGAACTGCCGGACGCTCTGCGCGCGACGCCGACCGTACTGCTCGACGCGGGGTCGGCCGATCCCGCCGTCCCCTCCGTGGTGCCCGATGAGGTCCAGGGCGGTTATGCGGCGGTACGCGAGCTGACCGATCACGGCCACCGCCGGATCGGCATGATCGTGCAGACCGTCGACCTTCCCGCCCGTCAGGGCCGCCTGGAGGGCTACCGCAGGGCGCTGGCCGAGGTCGGGGTCGTCTACGACCCGTCGCTGGTCGCCGCGGAGACGGCCGTGCCGTTCAACACGGTCGGCGGTGACGTGGAGGCGGGCTACCGGGCCGCGCGGCGCCTGTTGACGACGGAACGGCGCCCCACGGCGTTGTTCTGCTTCAACGACCGGATGGCCGCCGGTGCTTACCGGGCCGCCGCCGAGTTGGGGCTGACCATCCCCGGTGATCTGTCGGTCATCGGGTTCGACAACCAGGAGCTGGTCTGCGAGTCGGTCCACCCGCAGCTGAGCACGGTTCAGCTCCCGCACTACGAGATGGGGGCACGGGCCGTGGCCCAGCTGCTCGCACTCACCAAGTCTCCGGGCCGGCCACCGGGCCCGGGCATGAACGAATTGCTGCCTTGTCCGCTGGTGGCGCGGGCATCGGTCGCTTCGCCGTCCCGACTCTGACCCCGGGACGGCGAAGCAACACCGTGACAGGCGACCGTCGCAACCGGTCGTCGGTCCTGTCAGTTACATGGAACACAGTGAGGGTACACAGATGTCCCCTGAGATTTTCAATGAGCGGTCGACGCGGCATTCCCGCCTGACATCCGACAGCGTCTCGGAGTACTGAGCCGCGTCCTTCCCGCCACCCCTGCGCCGGCGCTTCAGACAGCCTTCCCACGCCTCGCCGCCGAAATCACGTCGCCCCGGCTTCCCTCGCCATGTCAGGAGGGCCGGCAGCGGGCGCTGAGGGAAGGCGTCTTCCCCGAGTTCCACGAGGAGATCGTGGCCGGCCGGCCGGCCGGCCGGTTCCGGTGACGACCGTCCTCGCATGCTCTGCCTGCCGCACATACCGAAAGGCCCGCGTGTGCCCACCGCGCCCTGCGATCCGTACCGGCCCGTCGCGCATCTGCGCCCGCCCCGGAACTGGATCAACGACCCCAACGGCCTCGTCTTCCATGACGGCCACTACCACGTCTTCTACCAATACAACCCCTCTGGTGCGACGCACGCGAACATGCACTGGGGCCACTTTCGCAGCCCCGACCTGCTGACCTGGGAGCCGCTGCCGATCGCCCTGTCCCCGGCTCCGGGTGGCGTGGATGCCGACGGCTGCTTCTCGGGCAACGCCGTGTCCGACAGGGACCGGCTGGTCGCCTTCTACTCCGCGAACCGCTGGGACCGTTCACCCCAGCACCAGCCGGTCACCGCGGCCATCTCCCGCGACGGCGGCCGGACGTTCGCCCCGCGGGGCGACCTGGTCATCCCCGGATGGCCCGAGGACTGCACGATGTACCGCGACCCGTACGTGTGGCTGGACGGCGAGCGGTGGCGGATGCTGGTCGGCGCCGCCCTCGTGGACGGCCGGGGCGCGGCCCTGCTGTACGAGTCGGCGGACCTGGAGACCTGGACCTACCTGGGCCCCTTCGAGGCCCGCCCGCAGGAGCCGGTCGGCACCACCGGCCTGCACACCGGCGAGGGCTGGGAGTGCCCCCAGTATCTGCCGCCGCAGTCCGGGCAACCCGGGGTCCTGATCTTCAGCGCCTGGAACAGCCACGACGGCGACCGCTGCGTCACAGCCCTGATCGGCGAGGAACACGGCAACGTCTTCGAGGCCGGCACGCCGGTGCTCGTCGACCACGGCCCGGACTGCTACGCGCCCGCCCTCCTGCGCGCACCGGACGGCCGATGGCTGCTGTGGGGCTGGTCCGCAGAGGCCCGCGAAGAAAGCTGGGCGGTCGCCGGCGGATGGGCCGGCGCCCTGACCCTGCCGCGCGAGATCTCCATCAGCGCTGAGGGCACACTGCGCCAGCGGCCCGCCGCCGAACTCCACTCCCTGCGCGGCGAGCAGGCACTCCACGCGAAAGGCGTCAGTCATGGCCCGCAGCCCGTGGAGCTGGGCGGCGTGGGCCACGTCTTCGACCTGACGGCCCAGCTGGAGACGACCGGGGCGGCGAGCCTGCGGCTGCTCACCAACCCGGACGCCACCGAGTACCTCGAGATCCGCCTCGACGCCACCGCCGGCGAACTCGTCGTCGACCGCGACCACGCCTCGCTGGGCGGCCGCGCCCGCGGCGGTTCCTACCGCATGCCCTGTCCCACGGGGCAGCCGGTCGAGCTGCGGCTGGTCGTCGACCATTCGATCGCCGAAGTCTTCCTGACCACCACCGGCCAGGTGCTCACCCTGCGCTTCTACCCGACGGGCGAAGGGCCCTGGCGCCTTGAGGCCCGTACCGCGCCGGACACGCACCTCAGCTACACCGTCGAGGCCTGGCAACTGCTGCCCCTCACGGTCAAGGAGCCGAGCGCCGACACCGACCTGCACGGCCAGGTCCCCCTGACGGAGTCATCGCCCGCGTCGTAAGGCGCGTGCCGAGCCCGGATCCCCCCACCTCCGCACCACCCGCTCTCACCCGCACCACACATCGGAGGCACCCAGCATGGACCCCGGCACCACAAGATCCCGCCGCACGGCGGCCACGGCCCTCGCCCTGGCCCTGCCCCTGGCCGCGCTGGCCGCCTGCGGCGCCGGCGGCGGCACCGACACCTCCGCCGAGCAGGGCAGCGGTACGGGCACCATCACCGTCTGGGCCCACCAGGGCCAGGCCAACGAGGCCGCCGCCCTGCAGACCGCGGTGAAAACCTTCAACTCCTCACAGCAGAAGGTCACGGCCAAGCTGACCCTGATCCCCGACACCGACTACACCAAGACCATCACCGCCACCGACGCCTCCAAGCTCCCGGACGTGATGGAGTTCGACGGTCCCACCATGGCGAACTTCGTCTACAACAAGAAGCTCGCCGCGATCGACAGCTATGTCTCCGCCAAGACCCTGGCGAACGCCACCGACGCCATCAAGGCCGAGGGCGAGATCAACGGCAAGCAGTACGGCCTGGGCATGTACGACTCAGGGCTGGGCATTTACGGCAACAAGAAGCTGCTGGACGCGGCCGGGGTCAAGTACCCCACCGGACTGTCCGACGCCTGGACCGCCGCGGAGTTCACCGACGCCGTGAAGAAGCTGGCCGCCCAAGACTCCGACGGCAAGAGCCTGGACCTCCAGGAGAGCGGCGGATACGCCAACGAGTGGGGCACCTACGGCTTCGCTCCCATCGCCTGGTCGGCCGGCGGCTCTCTGCTGAAGGACGACAAGGCCGAAGGCGCCCTGGACACCCCATCCGTCGCATCGGCGCTGAAGACGTTCCAGTCCTGGAAGACGTACACCGACCCCAACACCGACGGCAACGCCTTCGCCAACGGCCGCGTCGCCCTGAGCTGGGTGGGCCACTGGATGTACCCCGCCTACAGCAAGGCCCTCGACAAGGACCTCGTCGTCCTGCCCCTGCCGGACTTCGGCAACGGCCCCAAGACCGGCCAGGGCTCATGGGAATGGGGTATCGGCGCCCACACCAAGAACGGCAGGGCCGCCGGCGCCTTCCTCGACTCCCTCCTCGACGACACCAATGTCACCGCGATGACCACGGCCAACGGTGCCCCTCCCGGCACCCGGTCCGCGCTCGCCCAGAGCAGCCTGTACAGGCAGGGCGGCCCGCTCCAGCTCTTCGCCGACCAGCTCGCCAAACCCTGCGGTGACAGCCGGATCGACAAGTCCTGCGTCGCCGTGACCCGGCGCATCACGCCCGGATACCCCACGGTCACCGCCGAATTCAGCCAGGCGCTGAGCGACGTATACGGCGGCGCCGACCCGAATTCCGCCCTGGCCAAAGCCGCCCGCGCCATCGACCAGGACTTCTCGGACAACGACGGCTACAAGCTGCAGTAGCCGGCAGCCAGCGGCCGGGAGAGACGGACCCACTCTGACAGCGCCCGTCCCTCCCGGCCCGGAAGAGGACCTCCACCGTGACCACCGTGAACCCCGCCCCCGTCATACCGGACGGGCGCAAGCCCAGCCCACCGGCGCCCTCCGGCATACCCCAACGGCCCCGGCGCCCCAACCGCGAACGACTGCACGGACTGCTCATGTCCGCACCCGCCCTCGGCGGACTGATCGCCTTCGTCGGAGTGCCGTTCGTCTACGCCGTCGTGCTGTCCTTCTACAACGTGCGGCTCGGCTCCCCGCTCCCGCCCCGCTTCTTCGGCATCGAGCAGTACCGGCGGATCTTCACCGACCCCGACATGTCCGGCCCCTTCCTGCGGGCCCTGGTGAACAACCTGACCTTCGCCGTGGTCGTCGTACCCCTGCAGACCGCCCTCGCCCTGGGCCTGGCGATCCTGCTCAACCGGAAGCTCAAGGCAATCGGCGTCTTCCGGTCCCTGTTCTTCCTGCCCGTCGTCTTCCCCATGGCCCTGGTCGCCGTCATCTGGCGGCTCATCCTCGCCCGCAGCGGTGACGGACTGCTGAACTCCGCCCTCCACACGGTAAGTTTCGGCAACTGGGGGGCCTTCGACTGGCTCGGCAACGGACTCACCGCGATGGCCTCGATCATCGTGCTGTCCGTGTGGCAGGGCGTAGGCTTCCAGATGGTCATCCTGCTCGCCGGCCTCCAGCAGATCCCCGGCGAGCTCTACGAGGCCGCCGAACTCGACCGTGCCTCCCCCTGGCAGCAGTTCCGGCACGTCACCCTCCCCGGCATCCGCGGAACCCTCGTCTTCGTCGCCATGCTCACCTCGGTGCTGTCCTTCCGTGTCTTCGACCAGGTCTACGTCCTCGTCAAGGGCGGCGGACTCGATGAGGACGCCACCCGGACGGTGATGTACCAAGCCGTCACCACCGCCTTCGACCAGCACAACATCGGCCAGGCTTCCGCGATCACCGTCGTCTTCTTCCTGATCGTCGTCGTCCTGACCCTCATCCAGCGCCGCGTCGTCCGCACCGGCAACGAGGACTGACCATGACCCGCACACCCCTGCGCCGCTTCCTGGACTACGCCGTCCTCAGCGTGCCGGCGTTCATCTTCGTCCTGCCGGTCCTCTACCTGATCCTCGGCAGCTTCAAGCCCTCCGACCAGGTCCTGAGCGGTCTGACCGGCTTCCTGCCCACCCATCTGTCCTTCGACAACTATCGCGCCGTCCTCAGCAGCTTCGACTCCGACGCCACCGGCTACTTCTGGCGCTTCATGGGCATCTCACTGCTGCTGTCCACGGTCGTGGTCCTGGGCGGTCTGATCGTCAACTCCATGGCCGCCTATGGTCTGACCCGGCTGAAGTGGCGTGGGCAGGGCGCGGTCTTCGCCGTCGTCCTGCTGCTGATGCTGGTGCCGTTCGAAGCCGTCGCCGTCCCGCTGTTCTACATGTTCAACGACCAGCGCAACACCATCTACGTCCAGGCCGTCCCCTTCATCGCCAACGCCTTCTCCATCTACCAGTTCGCCATGTTCTTCCGCGCCATCCCGCCCAGCATCGAAGAAGCCGCCCGCATCGACGGTGCCGGCCCCTGGCGCACCTTCTTCGCGATCATCGTCCCGATGTCGAAGCCGGTCTTCGCGTCCGTGGCGATCCTGACCTTCCTCACCCAGTGGGGCTCTTTCCTCTGGCCCGTCCTGATGGTCTCCGATCCCGCCGTACGCCCCCTGCCGCTGCAGATGAGCGTCTTCCAGGGCCAGATGCCCGTCGACTGGGGCCAGGTCCTCGCCTTCGGCGTCCTTCTGGTCCTGCCCGTGCTGATCGTCTTCGCCTTCTTCCAGCGCTGGTTCGTCCAGGGCGTCGCCAGCTCCGCCGTCAAGGGCTGAGCGTGCCCACACCGCAGAAAGAAAGCCGGCACCCCATGCCCCCGTACCCCTCCCGCCCGACTGTTGCCGTCCTGGGCGAGTGCGTTGCCGATGCCTTCACCATCACATCCCCCCGCCCTCGTACGGAGACCCCGCCCACCGGCCTCGACCTGCGGGTACTGCCCGGCGGCGGCCCCGCCAACACCGCAGTCTCCCTCGCCCGGCTCGGCACCCCCACCCGCTTCTTCGCCCGGCTGTCCCACGACCTGTTCGGCGACCTCTTCCGCGCACGGCTCACCCACTCCGGCGTAGACCTGTCCGCCTGCATACCCGCTCGCGAGCCGAGCACCCTCGCCGTCGCGGCCGTCGACGAGATGGGCCAGGCCACCTACTCCTTCTTCGCCGACGGCGCCGCCGACTGGCAGTGGACCGACGCCGAACTGTCCGCCGTGCCCCTGGACGGCATCTCCTGCCTGCACACCGGCTCACTCGCCTTCGCGCGGGAACCGGGCGGCCCGCGCCTCGAAGAACACCTCGCCAGGGCCCGCCCGCACATGACCGTCTCCCTCGACCCCAACGTCCGGCCGCTGTTGGTCGAACCCGTCGCCTACCGAAAACGCCTCAACCGTTGGTGCGAACTCGCCGACATCCTCCGCCTCAGCGAGGACGACCTCACCCACCTGCTCCCCGGCACCACCCCGGAAGAGGCCTGCGACACCCTGCACACCGCCGGCGCACCCCTCGTCGTCATCACCCTCGGAAGCCGCGGCGCCCTCGCCTCCCTCGGCGGCACCCGCGCCTACCTACCCGCCAGACCCACCCACGTAGTCGACACCGTCGGCGCGGGGGACTCCTTCACCGCGGGACTCCTCCACCACCTCAACACCCTCGGACGACTTGGCGGACGCCTGGATGAACTGACCATCGACGAGACCATCGACGCATGCGCCTACGCAGCCGAAGTCGCCGCCAGGACCTGCGCAGTCCCCGGCGCGAACCCACCCTGGGCACACCAACTGCCCTCAACACCGAGGCCGTGAACTGGGTCGTCGCGGTCGACTCGACGATTGTCCGGGCTCATCAGCACGCGGCCGGAGGTGCTCCGACTCACGGGGCAATGTCGTCGTGCCGATGCTGTGAGGTCGATGTCTTCGCGTCCCTGCTTCGGTCGATGAGGGCGGCGAAGGCGTCGAGGACGCGTTGCAGGCCGAAGGAGTAGGCGTGGGCGGGGTCGTAGGCGCTGTTGTGTGCGGCGCCGGCGGCCGCGCCGACGCGGACGGCAGTGGGGTAGGCGTTCTCGTCGAGGACCCGGGCGAGGAGCGGGGCGTTCAGCTCCCACCATTGTTGGTCGTTCAGGGCGCTGTCGTGCTGTGCGGCGCGGGCGTCGGCGACGGCGCGGGCGCATGCCTGCACGAAGGTGAGCAGGTGGGTCAGGCAGTCATCCATCTCGACGTCGCTGAGGCCGAGCCCGTCGAGCGCAGACAGTTCGTGCTCGTACTTTGACATCTGCCCCGGCCCCAGCGGGGGCCTGACGGTGGAGACGGCCGCGGCCCATGGGTGGCGTTCGAAGAGGGCCTTGTTCTCCTCGGCGACAGCGGTGACGCGTTGGCGCCAGGGCTGTCCGGTGGTGTCGGTGCGGGGCATGCGGGCGTAGGCGGTGTCGAGCATGAGGTCGAGGAGCTCGGCCTTGCCGGGGACGTAGGTGTACAGCGTCATCGGCACCACGCCGAGTTCCTTGGCCACCCGGCGCATGGTCACCGCGTCCAGGCCTTCGGCGTCGGCGATGGCGTTGGCGGCCTCGACCACCGCGTCGATGCTCAGCCCCCGTCGTGGTCCTCGGCGACGGTCGGGGGAGGAGCCGCGCCACAGCAGTTGCAGGGTGTGGGCCGGGTCGCCCGAGCTGGTTCGTTCCGTTGGCACGAGGCCATCCTCTCGCAATCGAACTCTGTACGCTGTACATTGTACGGCGTACAGAGAATATGCTCAGCGCGACCTCGGAGGAGTTTCCATGAAGATCACCTCTAGTGCCGTTTCGCTCAACGTCGACGATGTCCCCGCATCCAGTGCCTTCCTCGTCGAGCACTTCGGGTTCCGCGAGGAGATGGCCGCCGACGGCTTCGCGTCGCTGACGCGCGACGACGCCGGCATGAACGTCATCTTTTTGCGGCGGGGGCTGGAGTCCCTCCCGGCAGACCAGCGTGACGAGCACGCCGCAGGTCTGATCCTGGCCTTCGTCGTCGAGGACCTCGAAGGCGAGCTGGCGCGCCTGCGCTCCGAGGGCGTCGCGATCACCATGCCGCTGACGGACGAGGAGTGGGGTGAGCGCGCCTTCCAGGTCCGCGACCCCAATGGCGTCATCGTCCAACTGGTCGACTGGAACGCACCCACCAGCCGCTGAGACAACAGCGCCTGCAGGCGCTGTTGTCTGCACCGGTCATGCCGGTGGCGGAGGACCACAGCCAAGGGACGGCGTAGCGGGAGGTCTGCCCGTACGACCTCGCCAGGCCAGGCCGACTGGTTGTACGGGCGGGGGTCTCGATTGCGGGCATGTGTGGTGTCGAGAGGATTACGATGCGCGCGGCAGGCCGACTCTGCGCAGGTCAGGGGCCCGGGGTCCCGTACGGTGTGGATCACCGCAGCCGCCGACCGCCGGCCCGATGGGGCGCGTGGTGTGCCGCTGTTCCATCGCTCTTCTCATGAGGGAAACACCGTGCGCAACACGCTCGTCCGTCGTACCGTCCTGACCGCGTCCGCCGTGTCCCTGGCCCTGCTCACCTCCGCCTGCAGCTCCGGCGGCAGCGACGGCAAGGCCGGCGACAAGGTCGGGGAGAAGCCGTCCGCGAGCGCTGCCGCGCCGTCCGCCGCCCCGGCCGCCAAGGGCAAGTCGGACGTGGAGACGGCAGCGCTGCTCGTCACCCAGGCCGATCTCAAGGAGCAGATCGTGTCGGGCCAGGGAGCGGCCGGCGCCGCCGCGGTGCCGGCCGAGGTCGACAACGCCGCCTGCAAGCCGCTCGCCCAGGTCGAGACGGCGCAGAAGGTCGGTGCGCCCACCGGCTTCGGCCGCACCTCGGCCAAGGCCAAGCCGCAGGAACTGCCTGCGGGAGCATCCGCCGAGGACAAGCTCAAGGCGGGCCTGCTGGCGCTCGGCGGGGACCAGACCCTGATCACCGTCGCCTCGTACGACGGCAAGGGCGCCGAGGACGCCTTCGCGTCCGTCAAGGCCGCTGGCGCCGCGTGTGCCGGCGGCTACACGGTGACCTACGAAGGTGACAAGACCAGGATCGACAGCGTCAGCTCGGCCCCCGTCCAGGCCCGTGACGAGGCGGTGCACTACGCCGTGGTCATGGACCTGGGCGACGGCGAGAAGTCGACCGGCCACCTGGTGGCCATACGCAAGGGCAATGCGCTGGCCACCTTCTACACCTTCGGCACCGCCGCGAAGTACCCCGGCGACCTCATCGACGTCCAGCTCACGAAGCTGGCCTGACCCGGCACGTCGATTCCCCGGGGGCCGGCCTCGGCCACGGCGCCTCCGGGGGCTCCGTTCACCGTGACCGCTCCGTGGTGAGCGTGAACTCCATCGGCGGCCAGGCTCATCAGCATGCAGCAGGGCCCGCCCGTGTGCCCCACGCCGGAACCGGCCCTCACGGACGCCCGGTCCGGCCGCAGGGCGCTCGGTGTCCGGCGCGTGGACACCTCCCCCTCGACACGGGCCGAGGCCCACACCATTACGCCGATACGAGATCGCGATGCGTCGGGACTCCGCCGATGCGGAGCAAGAGGGAATCCTTGACGATCACGGCGATCCCGGAGCGCACGGCAGCTGCGCGGTGATGACGGTCGGGCCCCCGGCGGGGCTGCGGCAGGAGAACGTGCCGTCGACGGACGCGACGCGCTTGGCGAGTCCGGCGAGTCCGGTGCCGCCGGCCGCCGCGAGATCCGCGCCGCCCGCTCCGTCGTCCGCGACGACCACCCGCAGTGTCTCCCCTGTTCGCTCCACGGTCACGTCCGCCCGGGTCGCCCGGGCGTGTTTGACCACGTTCGTCAGGGCTTCGGAGACCACGAAGTACGCGACGGCCTCGACCGTGGGTGAGGGGCGCTGCGGCAGGTCCACCGCCAGGCGCACCGGGATCGGGAGGCGGGCGGCGACCCCGGACAGCGCGGCGTCGAGGCCGCGGTCCTCGAGGACCGCCGGGTGCAGGCCTCGCACCAGGTTGCTCAGCTCGGCGATCGCCTCCTTCGCCTCGCGGTGCGCCTCGTCGATCACCTTGCGGGCGTCCTCCGGCAGGTCGCCGAGGGTGGACCTGGCCAGGCCCAGGTTGACGGCGAGTGAGACGAGACGCTGCTGGGCGCCGTCGTGCAGGTCGCGCTCGATCCGCCGCCGCTCGGCGTCGGCGGCGTCGAGCACGCCGGCCCGGCTCTCGGCGAGGTCGGCGACCCGGCGGGCGAGCTTCTCCGCGCGGCTGGGGCCGAGGAGGACCTCGGCCGCCCGGGTCTCCAGCCGCACCAGGGCGCCGGTCAGCCGGGGCCCGAGGAACAGCAGGGCGAGGCCGCCGGCGGTGATGTACGCGCCCTGCGTGGTGTGCCCGAGGTCGGTGACCCGCCACTGCGGGGGCAGTGCCCAGATCCACACGTAGACGGAGGCGGCCACGAGGGCGGTGGCCCAGACGGCGAGGACGGCGAGGTCCAGGACGGCGAACAGCGGACCCGCCGCGGCGTGGTAGCAGGCCTGCCGCCACATGGTCCGCGAGGTCAGCCGGCGCACCACCGACTTCCAGTCGCGCCCCGGCCCGGGTACGGCGGGGCGCGGGAGGTCCTTGCCGACGCGCGCCCGCGCGGGAGGTCCTTGCCGACGAGCGCCCGGTAGCGCCGCCGCTGCCCGGCGGTCAGCAGGGGTGTCACCACGAGCGTGAGCAGCACGGGCAGCGGAGTCAGGGCCGGCACCAAGGCCGCCAGGGTGCCGAGCAGCCAGAGCCACAGCGGCACCACGGCGAGGTGGAGCGGCAGGCCGGCGGCGACGAGCGCGGTCCGGTGTCCCGCCCTGCGGAACGGGCGGCCGAGCACCAGCCTTAGCCACGTGGTGAGTTGCATGTGTCACACGGTAAAGCCGCAGGCCAACCCCGTGCCATGACGCTCCCACCCGGTTCAGGGGTGCACTTGTCTCCACCCCGGGTCGGAAACCTGCGTGACTGACGGCGCCCCGGTGTGCGGCGCAGGGTGGAGCACATGAAAGGCAAAGCCGGCGGGGAGCGAGAAAAGACGATGCGTCACCTGGTGTTATGCGATGACCCCTTGGTCAGTGCCGAAGACCGCGCCGAGGTCATCCCGCTCCACGAAGAGGCGGAGGAGCCG
Source organism: Streptomyces katrae (assembly GCF_000966975.1). GTDB lineage: Bacteria > Actinomycetota > Actinomycetes > Streptomycetales > Streptomycetaceae > Streptomyces > Streptomyces katrae. The sequence goes on from NZ_JZWV01000414.1 coordinate 14,080, forward strand.
CGCCCGGCGCGGGGTCTACGGCGGGCCGGGTGCCTGCTGGTCGCCTTCGGCCTCGCCCTGCTGCCGTGGCTGTACGTGCTGGCCACCAGCCTGCCGGCCACCGCGACCGCGGCGCACTGGCCGCTCGCCTGGATCGGGCTCGACGCGCTGGAGGCGCTCGGCCTGATCACCACCGGCCTCCTCGCCACCCGCGGCGACCGGCGGCACGCCCTGGCAGCCGCCGCGACCGCGACGCTGCTTGTGGTGGACGCCTGGCTCGACACCACGACCGCCGCCCCGGGCGGTGACTTCGCCACCGCGGCCGCCATGGCGCTCGTCGCCGAGCTGCCGCTCGCCGCGCTGTGCGGCCGGCTGGGGCTGCGGGCGCTGAGCCGGCACGTGTGACGCCGTCCGCACAGCCACACGCCACGCACCACATCAATCAACAGGAGAACACCATGCACCGCATCACCACCGGCCGCGCCGCCCCGATCCCGCCCCGCTGGGCGGTCGCCGCCGGCGTCGGCGCCGCGTTGGCCGCCGCCTGGTGGCTGGGCGACAAGGCGCCCTATCCATACGCCCAGCGAGGCCTCCTCGACGTGCCGTTGCCGTTCCTGACAGCCGACCGGATGGACGCCGTCCTGCAACCGCGGCCGGGGGAGCGGATCCTGGAGATCGGCCCGGGCACGGGCCTGCAGTCGCTGCACGTCGCCCCGCAGCTCGGGCCGGCGGGACGGCTCGATGTGCTCGACATCCAGCAGGAGATGCTCGACCAGGTGATGTGCCGCGCCGAGCGCGACGGCCTGGCGACGATCAGGCCCACCCGCTCGGACGCACGTGAACTTCCCTACGCCGACGAGACATTCGATGCCGTATACGCCGTGACCGCGCTCGGCGAGATCCCCGAGCCGGATCGGGTGCTGCGCGAGGCGGTACGGGTGTTGGCACCCGGCGGACGGCTGGTGATCGGCGAGTTCTTCGACCGGCACTGGATCCCCTTCGGCCGACTGCACCGGCTCGCCGACGCCGCCGGCCTCCACCTGACCGAGCGCCGCGGCCCAAGCCCGGCATACCTCGCCCGCTTCCGGCCCTGCACAGCCGACGCGCCAGGCCACCAGAGCGAGCGCCTCGCCCACAGCGACCGGGACACCAACGGCGGGAAGGCGTGAGCACGGCACGCAGGGACCGCGATCAACCCGGCTGAGCTTGTTGTTCAACCAAATCGGTGCGCACCGATCAGCACCGCACCGCCCAGGCGGCGGGGACCCGGGACAG
>NZ_JZWV01000415.1 GCF_000966975.1 Streptomyces katrae
CCCCGGCGGCGCCCACCCCTCCCACCCGCTCCACGCCGAGAAGCGCCCGGGGCCCCGGACACCCACAGCGGAAAGCCGCCCCCGCGACCGCGGTCTCGCACCGGTCGCAGGAGCGGCTTTCCGTTCTGTTGCCGGTCGCGCGTCAGCTCACGCGTCGGGCGTGCGCCCGTTCCGGCGCGGGTTCAGGACGGGTCTCCGTACTGGAGGCCGCGTCCGTTGGTGCCGATGTAGACGCGGCCGTAGGTGTCGGGGTCGCCGGTGATGACGCCGACACTGCCGATGCCGCCCCACTGGTGGGCGTCGTCGTTGACGCGGAGCCAGGTGGCGCCCTTGTCGGTGGAGCGGAAGACGCCGGTGACGTCCTTGACGGTGCCGATCAGGTACAGGGCCTGGTAGGAGCCGCCCGGTGCGGCCTTGCCGAAGCCGAGGGCGGAGGCGGACCGCACCGTGGTGAGCGTGGTGAAGGTGCGTCCTCCGTCGGTGGAGTGGAGCAGGCCCTTGGAGCCCCCGGCGATCCACAGGTCGCCGGCGACGCCCGGGACGGCCTTGAGGCGGCCGTCGGGCAGGCCGGTGGCGCGGGCGGTGAAGGTCGCGCCGCCGTCGGTGCTGGCGTAGAGGGTGCCGCCGGACAGGGAGTAGAAGGCCGTGGCCGAGGAGCGGTCGGAGACCACCACGGCGTCCGCGCCCAGGCCGCTGACCCTCGACCAGCTCGCCCCCTTGTCGGTCGAGCGGTACGGGACCTGCCCGGCCTGGGTCCAGACGATGGCCGAGCCGTCCGCCGAGAGCGCCACCCGGCCGCTGTCGGCGCTGCCCACCGGCTCCGAGGCGAAGCCGTTCCAGCTGG
>NZ_JZWV01000416.1 GCF_000966975.1 Streptomyces katrae
CGGTGGACCAGGCGCCGTCCTTCTCGCCACCCTTGCCGACGCGGACCATGAGCGCCGGATTGGACTGGGCGAAGTCGATGCCGGTGCTGTTGGCCATCATCGGGTTCTTCAGCCGCCCCGCCGGCACCTCGGTCAGGGAGTCGTGGCGGAAGCCGCCCTGGTCGCCCATGGCCGTGATGACCTGGGCGCCGCCGGGCGGGGCGATCGCGTCCAGCAGTGCGGTCTCCTCCAGCCCCCGGGCGCCGCCCACGCTCCAGTGGCTGGTGCCGCCGCTGTCCGAGGCGTTGGCGTCCTTGCTGCGCAGGACGCCGTTGCCGGTGCCGTACAGCACGTGGCCGGAGTCGAAGGGATCGATGGCCAGGGCGGTCATCCAGTGCCCGGTGCCGGTACCGACGTACGGAGCGGCGGAAGCGTCCCGGACCGAGGTTCCGGCCAGTGCCTTCCAAGTCGTGCCGCCGTCGGTGGTCCGGTAGATCTCGTCCTGCGGCCACCACCGGTCGAGGGTGGTGACCATCACCGTGGAGGGTTTGCGCGGATCGACGGCCAGACCGGAGAACCCGTAGCCGCCCTGGGACGGGGAGACGTTCCTCCACGCCCCGTCGGCCGGGGTGTGCTTCCACACCGAGCCCCCCGTCACGCCGTTGGGCCCGAGGGCGTTGGTGTACGTCAGGTACAGCGAGCCGTCACCGGAGAGCACGCCGTGCTGCGGCAGCTGGCCGGTGGGCTGCCCCGGGACGGCCTGCCAGGTGCTGCCGCCGTCGGTCGAGCGGTACAGGGAGGCGGACCTGTCGGCGACGCCGACGTAGACCGTCCTGCTGCCGGCGGGCCCGTACGTGACGAAGGAGATGCCCGCGCCGCTGCCCGCCCCGTCCTTCACGGGGAACGAGGAGACCTGGCTCCACGTCGCGCCGTGGTCGTTGCTGCGCCAGAGGCCGTTCTTGCGGGTGCCCAGCAGCAGCGTGCCGTTGTCCGAGGGGTTGACCGCCAGCCGCTCTCCGGCCCCGCGGCCGTCCTCGTTGCCGCCCAGCTTGAAGGGCAGCTCGGTGCGCTGGAAGGTGCGGCCCCGGTCGGTGGAGCGCAGGATCGCGCCGTTGCCGGCCCAGTCGTTGGTGTAGGTGCCCGCCGAGAGGTAGAGCCGTGCCGGGTCCACGGGGTCGGTGGCCAGCGCGTCGATGCCCAGCAGGTTCCAGTCCTTCTCGCCGAGCCAGTCGGTCAGCGGGACCCACTGCTCGGCGCCGGTGTCCCAGCGGTAGGCGCCGCCCATGTCGGTCCGCGCGTACAGCAGGCCCTTCTCCGTCGGGTTGAACACCAGCCCGGTGACGTAGCCGCCGCCCACCACCTGGGCGTTGCGCCACGTGTACGGTCCGGCGCCGGGCGCCCGGGTCCCGGTCGCCTTCACCAGCTTCCACTGCTGGTTGGTGCCGCCATGGCCGGGATACTGGATGACGGCCGCGCCATCGGCGGCGGAGCCTGCGGAGACGTCCAGGACCTGGCCGCTCCTGCGGGAGGTGAGGACGACGGCGTCCGAACCGCTCACCTCGTCGATCCGCCACTCCTGGGAGGCGGAGGAGCTGTCGCTCTGCTGCTCCGCGGCGGCCGCCCGGCCGGTCGAGTCCCCGGCTATGCCCAGGACCTTGCCGCTGTTGCGGTTCACCAGCTCGTAGTAGCCGTCTCCGGTGGGGCGCAGCCTCCACTGCTGGTTGGCGGTGTTCTGGTCGGTCCACTGCTGGACGCGGGTGCCGTCGGCGGTGGAGAAGGCGTTGACGTCCAGCACCTTGCCGCTGCGTACCGAGACCAGCCGGTAGTAGGCGTCGCCGTCGACCGTCGCGGCCTGCGAGTCGTCCTGCACGAACAGGAGGTACGGCACGAGGACGGCGGGCACACCGAGCAGCAGTCCGGTCCCGGCCCAGCGGCGGCGGTGACGCCCGCGGCGCCCGCGGTTCGTGGGGTTGTTCATGGGGAGGTGTTCTCCTTGCGTTTCACCGTGGATCGGGGCAGGTCAGCGCTGCAGGGTGAGGACACCCGGCCGGTACGGCAGCCGGTCGTAGGGGCCGCTCGCCGCCGGGGACTTGCCCTGGTAGAGGAACTGCAGGTGGCAGGGGTCGATGGTCATGGTCTGGTCGGGGTTGTCGCGGACCAGGTCACCGTGGCTGATGTCGTTGGTCCAGGTGGCGCCGCTGTTGGCCCGGCCGGCGAAGGGGTTGCTCTCGCTGCCTGCCTGCGGGGTCCACGGACCGTTCAGGCTGGAGGCCGTGAACGAGCGGAAGTAGCGGTCCTGGTGGGCGCCCCTGGCCTCGACGATCATGAGGTACTGGTTCTGGCCCTGGACCCTGTAGACCTGCGGCGCCTCGAACAGGTTGTCCGGCGTGTCGCTCATGACGGTCGTGTAAGAGGAGCCGAAGTTGCCCGGGAAGTTCCCGATCGGCATGCTCGCCCGGTAGATCTTGCCGTTGTCACCGGCGAAGAACAGGTACATGTTCTTGTCGTCGGCGATCAGGGTCTGGTCGATCGGGCCGGTGGGGGATTCGGTGCGGGGGATGCCGCCGGTGAACAGCGGCTGCGGCGCGGACCAGCCGTTGGGGTTGGCCGGGTCGCTGGACGTGCGGTAGATGAAGGGCCACGGTCCCCACTGGTACGCCAGCACCCAGATCTTCTTGGGGGCGAAGTAGAACAGCGTGGGCGCCACCGCGGCCTGGTCCATCCCGGTCTGGCGGGCCGACGCCATGTCCGACCAGTTCGTGAAGGGACCGAACATCATCGAGCCGTACGAGGATCCCGAGAAGTCCGAGCCGTAGACCAGGTGCCGGCCGTTGTACGTCACGGTGGTGAAGTCCTTCAGGGACGCCCACCCGTTCGCCGGCTGCGCCAGCGCACCCGTCGACGTCCACCGGTACGTCGACGGCAGGGCACACGTCCCGCCCGTCGGCGCCGACGTCGTGGGGGCCGGCGTCCCGGACGGGCCGGTCCACTTCTGGTTGCCGCCGGACCAGCAGGAGTACAGCTGGATCCTGGTGCGGTTGGCGGTGCCCGCGCCGACGGCGTCGAGGCACAGCCCGGACCGGACACCGGCGATCGAGCCGTCGTGGTTGACGTTCCACTGCTGGCCGGCGCCGCCGGTGCAGTCACCGATGACCACCGCGGTGCCGTTGGCGGTGCCGTCGGCCTTGGCGCTCAGGCACTTGTTGCCGTAGATCATCAGCTGCTTGCCGGCGGTGTAGGTCCAGCGCTGGTTGGTCTGCCCGTTGCAGTCCCACAGTTGTGCCTGTGTGCCGTTGGCCGTGCTGGAGTCGTCGATGTCGACGCACCGGCCGGAGGCGACGCCCCTGATCGCCCCGGTCCCGGTTCCTCCGGTCCCGCCGGTTGCGGCCTTGAGGGCGTTCACGACGGCGGTGTAGGCGGCCTTGGGCCTGCCGTTCTCGTCGAACAGCAGGGGGCTCTCGCCGCGACGCCAGGAGTCCCCGTCGCGGATGCCCCACACCGTGATGCCGGTACACCGGGCCACGGACAGGCAGGCCTTGACCGTGTCGGCGTAGTGGGCGGGTGAGGCCTGGGCGATGTCCAGCTCGGTGATCTGGACGTCGACGCCCAGGGCGGCGAAGGCGGCCAGGGTGGTCCGGAGGCTGGACGGCGGGCCTCCGGGGCCGAAGTGACTCTGGAACCCGACGCAGTCGATCGGCACGCCGCGGGACTTGAAGTCCTTGACCATGCTGTAGACGCCCTGGGTCTTGGCGTCCGACCAGTTCTCGATGTTGTAGTCGTTGTAGCAGAGCTTGGCGGCGGGGTCGGCCGCCCGGGCCGTGCGGAACGCCTCCTCGATGAAGCCGTTGCCCAGCACGTTCTGGAACACCGAGTCACGGTGCTGGGTGGAGCCGTCGGCGAAGGCCTCGTTGACCACGTCCCAGGCGTAGACCTTGCCCTTGTAGTGGGACATCAGGGCGGTGATGTGGTTGTTCATCACGCCGCGCAGCGTGTTCGCGTCACCGATCGATTTGACCCAGAGCGGGAGTTGCGAGTGCCAGACCGCGGTGTGGCCGCGCAGGCGCTGGCCGTGTGCCGCGGCATGGTCGACGATCCGGTCGGCGGCGGCGAAGTTGAAGTTGCCGCGGGACGGTTCGGTGGCGTCCCACTTCATCTCGTTCTCCGGGGTGACCATGTTGAATTCCCGGTCCAGGATGGTGGAGTACGCCGAGTCGCCCAGCCTGCCGGCGGCCACGGCGGTGCCGAAGTACCTGCCGGAGGGGGCGGCCTGCGTGCCCAGGGGGGTCGCGGCTCCGGCGGAGCTGGGCAGGAGCGTCACGACGCCCGCCACCAGTCCGGCGGCCGCCAGCGCTGTCGTCACGGTCCGGCGCCGCCGGGTGAGCCGGTGCGTGCCCTTGCCCTTCACGATGCACCTCGGGGATTGCGGGCCGCCTTGGGTGCCGTGGTCGTGTGCGGACCGGCCGCCGGGGGTTGGGGGATGTGTCGCGTCATTGGGGGGCTTTCTTCAGGCGATACGTACGGTGGAAGCCGGGGAGCCTTCCGCGCCGGCACCTCGTGGTGAGCGGCGGGAAGGGAACCCCACGTAGTGGAGGCTTCCGAGCGCGTGGCCTCGTAACGAAAAAAGCCGCCTTGACCGGACGATCGCCGGTGATGCATCTCGCAGGCGGAAAGTGTTATGACGAGCCCCCCGGCCTGGTCGTCCCCGGGGAGCGGCTCAGGGAGCGGCTGCGGGAGCGGTTCTCAGCCCTGGGCCTTGCGCACGAGGAAGGACGCCTGTCCGGCGAAGGCCCTTGTGCCGTCGGAGCCGTCGAGCCAGATGCCGCCGTCGCGGTGGCGGATGACCGATCCCGGATAGTTGTGGGCGTGCAGGGTCACCGACCCCGCGCCCGCCCCGGGGTACGCACAGAAGGTGGCGTCCTCCCGGAAGAGTTCGCTGCCGTCGTCGCTGCTCAGCTGGAGGCGCAGGTCACGGTGGCGCAGATAGCGGCCGTCGGCTGCGCGGAAGGTCACACACCGTGTGTCGGCCAGACCCCGGACGACCGTGAAGGTGAGCCGCTTCCGTGCCTGTGCCGCGCTGCTCAGCGTCGCGAAGTCGTCGGCATACGAGAGGTACAGCCCCGGTTGGTCCACGGACTCCAGCGACTGCGCGCCCAGCGGAACGGTGCCCGCGACGGCGGACGGACTCACCGGTGAGGCGGACGGGGGCGGGGACGGTGACGGCGACGGGGAGGACACGCCGACCGACGCGATGGTGGACGAGGGGGCCGGCGCGGGATCGCCGGCCGTGCGGGCGGCGGTGACGCCGGGCTCCCGGGGTGCCGGATCGGGCCAGGCCACGTAGGCGGCGGTCCCCGCGACGAGCACCGCGCCGGCGGCGAGGCTCAGCAGCGGATGAGCGGTCACCACGTGCAGTTTGCCGGCCAGCGCGCCGTGCAGACCGCCTCCCCCCGTTGCCGTGCCGGCGGCGGCGGGTGCCATGGCGAGCCCGGCGGAGCTCGCGGCCGCCCCCGACAGCAGGCCCTTGGCGGCCAGCGCGGCGACCAGTCCGGCCGGGACGGCCAGCGGCGTGAGGGTGAGCAGCAGCAGTTCTTCGGCTGGGACACGCTTCGTCGTCGTCGCCAGGCAGACCTGACAGTCCCGGGTGTGCCGCGCGATCCGCTTGCGCCACACCGGTGCATGGAGACCGTCCCAGCCGACGACGGTCTCGTCCAACCCCGGACAGCGCGGATGGGCTTCCAGCGCGGCGACGATCGTCCGGCTCAGGTCGAGCTGCTCGCGCATACGTTGCAGGCGCACGCCCGCATGGGCGACGGTGAGGCCCGTCGCGGTGGCGATGTCGTCACGGCTCAGCAAGCCGGCGCACTCCTGCCACCACAGCGACAGCAGCACCCGGTGGTCGGGGTCGAGCCAATGGCCGGCTTCGACGACCCGACGGCGCTCGTCCGACATCTGCAGCCGCAGGATCGTCAGGTCCTCGGGCTCCGCACCGGCGTCCGGTATCACGAGCGCCTCGTCGATGTCCGTGATCCGGTCGTCGAAGGCACGTCGACGCTGCCAGTGCGTATTGATCTGACGGAGCGTGATCGCCACCAGCCAGGACCGGAAGCTCTCGGGGGAACGCAGGGCAGGCAGGTCGCGCACCGCGCGCAGCAGGGTCTCCTGGACGACGTCGTCGGCGTCCGCACCGGAGCTCAGCGCCCGCCTGACGATGTTGTAGACCAACGGCAGGTACGCGGCGACCAACTCCTCGCGCGCCCGCTCGTCACCGGCCTGCGCCGCGACAACCAGCCCCGTGTGGTCCGCGTCCATGAGCCCCATTCCCACCCTCCTTCGGGGAGCGATCCGCCGAGTACGGCGTCAAACCCTAACCCGCGAGGAATACGTCCGAAGCCCGAGCCTTGAGCCACCCGTCGCCCCCGAGCATGCGATGCGGGCGCGACGGGCGCTGTGACCCCACCGCGCGATCAGGGTCGATCCCGCCTCGGCCGAGGTAGTAGTCGGCCCACGAATCTTGGCGGCGAGGAGCGCGACGCCCGGACCACACTTTCGGATCGGACCGTGGTCGTACCGCTCGCGCCGGCGTCCACCTGGAAGCGGATACCGGCGGCGATCTCCAGACAGCTCGTGGTGACGATCCCGGGCTGGTCGACGAGGCGGAATAGCCTGCAGGGACCGGTGGTTGGCAGCGGTGATCTTCACTGGACCGACCTTGGAGTGCCCGTGTCCCGTTCTTTCCTCTTCCTCCTCGCCAGTGCCCGCCCGGACGGCAATTCCGAGTTGCTCGCACGGGCCGCGGCACAGCAGCTGGGAGCGGACACGGAGCAGACGTGGCTGGACCTGACGCGGCTGCCCCTGGCCGACTACGTGGACGAGCGACATGCGCCGGGCGGGGCCACCGACGGGGACGAGGTCGAGGCGGCACTGCACCGGGCCACGCTCGACGCCTCGGACATCGTCATCGTCTCGCCGCTCTACTGGTACTCGGTGTCCTCCTACGCCAAGCGCTACCTGGACTACTGGTCCAAGTGGCTGTCCACCCCGGACCCCGGCTTCAAGGAGAAGATGGCCGGTAGGACGCTTTGGGGCGTCACGGCCATGGCGCACCCGCAGGAGGAGCTCGCGGAGCCGCTGCGGCTCACCCTTCACCACACGGCGGCGTGACATGGGCATGCGGTTCGGCGGGGTGCTGCTCGGGAACGGGACCCGGCCGGGACACGTGCTCGCCGACGAGCGGGCGGCTGCACGGGCCAAAGCGTTCTTCGCCGACGAGGCCCCGCTCGCCCGTTTCCCCTACGAGGGGTAGCGCCGGGCCCGGGCCGCACCTGCACCCTTCGTGCCCGTCGCAGATGCCGGGGGAGAAGCCGAGCGTCATCACCAGCACCGGCAGCACCCGCTCCTGCCCCGGCGCGACCGGCACCCTCGGCTCCGGGAACCACGGGTCGCACCGGGCGATCTCGCCCGGTGCGTAGGTCACCCGGTCGACCGGGTCGATGCCCACGTATGCGGCCGGATCTGGGCCAGCTTCCGCTTCAGTGGCGGCGGTGAGTGCCGGCCAGCCCATCCCTTCGGCGACCACCGGCGCCGGCATCGTGGGTCACTCGTTCCCGGGAACCGGAGTAGCGGGCCACGGCAGCTGAGGCCGCCCGCAGGCCTGCACTGCCGCCCGGACACCGCCCTCGGCATGTGGGGGTAACCGCCACGCCCGCCCGGGCGACCGGGTCGCGGTACTGACGGGGCCGACAGGGTCCAGCCGTGGGGAACGTCGCGCCACCGCCGAGGACGGCTGGACCGGTGATGTGTTGTGCGCCGGGTGATGCGGCGTGTGCTCTTGTGCGCCCCTTCGATATGCCGCCTCTGCGGCCGGCGCGGGGATAGCTTCGTTGCTGAATATCCCAAATGGTGGGTCGGGCCCGCCGGGCTGGAAGGAGTGCTGGCTTGCTGAAGCGTGCGGGGTTCTCGGTGGCTGCGGTTGTCGTGCTTGCTGTGGCTGTGATGCCGGTTGGTCTGGCGAGTGAGGCTTTCGCCGCTGGGGCCAAACCGGGGGTGTGCAAGTCGTCCGTGGAGGGCACGTACTGCGGCTACTACTCGGGGTCGGCGTACACCGATCGCGGTGACGCGGGGGCCAAGGTGAAGGAGATCCAGGCGCTGCTGATCCAGCATCACGGCTACTCGGTGGGCCCGAAGGGTGTGGACGGCTACTTCGGGGCGGGAACGGAGTCGGCGGTGAAGCGACTGCAGAGGGCCCACGGGCTGAGGCCCGACGGCCTTGTGAGTTCGGAGACGTGGGGCAGGCTGCGTGGGGAGACGGCGGATCGTTGAGGACGCTCTTTCCCGGCTGATCCACCTTGCCCACCGCCGGCTCGTCGCACTGGCCAGTTAGGGACGAAGCGCCTCACGCGGCGGGCACACATCCACGCGTACAGGGGTCTCCAGGGACGTGTCGCTCGCGATGGTGAGGGCGGACTCGGCCCAGTCGACCGCGTCCACGCACGCCAGCCCATACCGCGCCACAGAATCCGCCACACGAAGGAAGCAGCACAGACCACCCGAACCCGCACTTCTGGCCGCGCGGAGGCAAGCCGGAGGGCCCAGTCGGGGACCGGGCGCTCGGTGTCGCCGAGCGGAAGGGCGAGGACGTGTGATCGGCATGACCCCACCGTCACCGAATTCCACCGAGGGTTTCAGGGCGGTCAGCCCGCTGCCATGGCGGGCGTGCTTGGCGCCGGTCGGAGTGCTCCTGAGGTGTGCGTGGTGTCCCTGCATGAGCTTCGTGCCCCGACCGTCGGACCGTACCGCCGGGCCTGGTTCGCTCGGAGATCCGGGGCGTCAGCTGTGGGGTTCGCTTGCGCGCCGGGGCCGGGTGGCGACCCAGCGGGCGATCAGGACCGTAGCGGTGACGGCGGCCGCGGCGAGGGCGTGCGGCCCGGGGTGGGTGGCCACGAAGTCTTCCGCTCGGTTCCAGGCGCCGACGTCGCCCGTCGCTTCCGGTCGGCGGGGGTCGGTTCAGCCCGGCCAGGTTCCGGTCAGCCGGCGGGTGGTGGCGGCTCCTGCCCGGTCCACAGCGGCTTTGACGACGGCGAAGATCGCGCCTTGCAGGGCCGCGGCGACGAGGACCTCTCGCCAGGTGCGGTTCTCGTCGGTGGCGTCCGGGGCGTCGTCTTCGTGGCCCAGCATCTTCCATGCCTGCTTGAAGGCCAGGCCCGCGGCCATGCCGCTGACGGCGCCGAGGGCGAGTCCGACCGGCTTGTAGGCGATCTTGGATGCTTTCACTTGCGCCTCCGGTTCCGGTTCCGGCGCAGGAGCAGGAAGACCGCCAACGCTGCGGCGGCGGCCAGCAGTGGGGTGCGGTTGCTCCGTGCCAGGCCGGCGGCCGAAGCGGCCTTCTCGCGCACGGGGTCCGGGGTCTTCTCGGCGATCAGGTGCCCCGCGTGGGCCGCGCCGTCGCGGACCTGGGCCGCGGCGTGGGCCGCTTTGTCGAGGACCGGGTCGGGGGTCTTGTCCTTGATCAGTTCGGCGGCCTGGGTGGCCTTGTCCTTCAGCTGGCCGGTCAGGAGCGCGGCCTGCTCGGCGGCCTGCTCCTTGACCTCGGCGGCCTTCGCCTTGGTCTGCGCCTTCACGTCGGCCTTGGCGGCCAGCGCCTCGACGGTCTGGCCGAGCTGCTCGCGAG
>NZ_JZWV01000417.1 GCF_000966975.1 Streptomyces katrae
GAGCTGCTCGCGAGTGTGCTCGACCTGCTCGCGCAGCTGGTCGGGGGTCGGCTCGTCGGCCTGGGGCTGGTTGCTCATCGGTGGGCCTTCTCCTTGATCGTGGCCACATCGGCCTTGACGCTGTCGATGGTCTTCTCAGGGGCGGGAGAGCCTGCGCGGGCGACCTGTTTCCTGCCCGCCAACCCCAGCAGTGCGGCCACCGCGGCCAGCGCGGCGCCGATGATCAGGGCTGATGCCCACAGCGGCAGGACCAGGGCCAGAGCCGCGATCGCGGCGGCCACCAGGGCCTGGGCGGCCAGGACGCCGACGAGGCCGGCGCCCCCGAACAAGCCCCCGCCCAACCCGTAGCGTTTGCCCTTCTGGGTCATCTCCGCGCGGGCCAGCCGCATCTCTTCCCGGACCAGCTCCGAGATCTGCTGCGACGCCCGCGTCACGAGCTCGCCCACCGGCGCGTCACTGCCGTGGCTTCCCATGGCGCTCATCGAACTCCTCACCTTCCTCCACTGGTCAGGGGTACCCGGGGCGCGCATACCCCGCCCCCCGCCGATTACCCACCAGGACAGGTCATGGCCGACAGCGGACCAGAAGACGGGGCGCCCTACGGACCAGGGCCGCGGCCGCGCCGCCGATCACGGCACCTGCCGCCACGTCGGAGGGGTAGTGGGCGCCGCTGTGAACCCGTTCCGCGGCCACCAGCACGCTGGGGACCGCGCACGCGGCCGCGGCCCATGGCCACGACGGCGCCACGGCGGCGGTGAAGGCGACGGCGGCGGCGGTATGGCCGGAGGGGAACGACGAGCTGTCCGGCCGGTCCGCGACGTCGTCGTGCGGAATCCATTCCGTCGGCGGCCGGCGTCGCTCCACGAGCTGCTTGGCGACCCCGTTCGAGAGCACCTCGGCGACCGCCATCGCCAGCACCCCGGCGGCTGCGGCCTTACGGCCTCGCCAGCCACCTGCGGCCGCCATCAGCAGGGCGGCGGCCCACCAGAGCTTCGTGTGCTCGGCCGCTTCCTCGACGGCAGGCAGCGTCCGGCGCGCCGCCGGGGATTCCCAGGCGGCCATGCGCCGCGTCAGCCGGTGGTCACGGTCCCGCAGACCGGCCGGCACCCTCATGCTCCCGTGGCTCCGCTCATGCCGTCGTCTGGTGCTCAGTCCAGGCGGCGATGGTCTTCCTCGCTCCACTCCCGGGTGTCGCGCGGCTCGACGTAGGGCTCCTCCTCCGCGGGGAGCCCGCCGGCGATCGCGCGCTGGCGCACCATCTCGGCGTCGAACTCCAGG
>NZ_JZWV01000418.1 GCF_000966975.1 Streptomyces katrae
CTCCAGGCCCAGCAGGACGGCCAGGTTGGTGATCCACAACCACACCAGGAAGATGATCACGCCGGCGAGGGTTCCGTACGTCTTGTTGTACGAACCGAAGTTCGCCACGTAGAACGCGAACCCGGCCGAGGCGATCATCCAGATCACCAAGGCCAGGAAGCTGCCCGGAGTCACCCACCGGAAGCCGCGGCCCTTGGCATTGGGCGAGGCCCAGTACAGCAGCGCGATCATGACCGTGACCAGGACCAGCAGGAAGGGCCACTTCGCGATCGACCACACCGTCATCGCGGTGTCGCCCACCCCCAGCGCCGATCCCGCCTGCCGGGCCAGAGTGCCGGTGAACACCACGATCAGCGCACTGGTCACGGCGAGGATCATGAGCACCACGGTCAGCCCGACGCGGAGCGGCAGCACCTTCCACACCGGCCGGCCTTCGGGCATGTCGTAGACGGCGTTGGAGGCGCGGATGAACGCGGCCACGTACCCGGACGCCGACCAGATCGCGACCAGGATGCCCACGATCGCCAGCAGCGATCCGATGCCGGCGTTGTCCTGCAGCTGCCGCACCGCGTTGCCGATCACGTCCCGAGCCGCGCCGGGGGTGAGTCTTTGCACGTTGTCCATGACCTGCTTCGTCGCTGAGTCGCCGGCGATGCCCAGCAGCGAAACGAGGACCAGGAGGGCGGGGAAGAGGGCGAGGACCCCGTAGTAGGTCAGTGCCGCGGCCCGGTCCGCGAGCTCGTCGTCCTTGAACTCCTTCAGAGTGCCGCGCAGCACCGCCTTCCAGGAGCGCTTGGGCAGCTCGGAGAGCCGGTCCGGCTCCCGCTCTTCCACCTGTCGGCCCGGGCCTGCGGTCTGCTCGGCGGGCGGCCCGGCTTCGGGCTCCGGTCGCTTGTCAGGTTCCATAACCAGCGCTTTTCCATTCCGGCCGCGCCCATGCCGCTCGACGCACCGGAAGTGAACCGGCGCTCGTACGCCGGCACCCCCTCAGCCCTCGACGCCGGTGGAGGAGTGCGCGGCACCGACCGGCTTCGATTCGGGGGAGCCGCGTTGGCGGAGGTAGACGGAGAGGATGGCCATGGCGGCCACCGCGAGGAGCTCGGACTGCCAGTTCTGCAGGGTCCGGCTCCAGAAGTCCGCGGAGGCCAGATACTCCGCCCAGCTGACCGGTTCGGCCAGATCGCGCAGCTGCTCGGCGTTGTAGGCGGCAGTGCCCGAGATGGACTGCGCGAGCCAGGACAGCAGGAACAGCAGTGCCATCACGGTGCCCAGCGAGCGCGAGTACAGGTTCTGACGCCAGTCCCGGGTGCCGGCCCAGCGCGGCGAGTCCGCGCGGGCGTGCTCGCCCATGTGCTGGTCCCGGTCGCTCTCGGGGCCGGCCTTGTGGAGCTTCTTGGACTCGGGGGAGCCGCGCTGGAGGAGATAGACGGTGCCGAAGATGTAGAGGAAGAACTGCAGGAACTCCGACTGCCAGTTCTCGGTGACGTCGACGGCGAAGTCGGACGAGGTGAGGTACTGGGCGAAGGTGACCTGCTGCAGTCCTGCGGTGGCGAGCTGCTCGTTGAACTCCGCCTGTCCGGCGACGGCCTGGCAGGCCAGGACGATCAGGAACGCGCCTCCGAAGGCCAGGGTGAGGCTGTTGTCGCGCCAGAAGCCGCCCGGCCGCCCCTGTGGTGTGCTCATCGCTGCAGCAGTCCGATCGTGGTGAAGTAGGCCAGCCCGACGAGGATGACGGCCAGGACGGTGATGAACAGTGCGCGCACGTCAGCCTCCCTTGACCTTGCAGTCGAACGGCAGGTCCGGGCGCGGCGTGCAGCCGGCCGCGATCACCTTCCACCCCTTGTCGAACTGCGACAGGAACAGGGTGTCGCCGCTCAGGCGCACCATGGCTTGTCGCCCGTAGACCTCCGCCACGGCATCCGCAGCTCCGCCGGAGACGACCGGCAACTGTTCCCTCGCCAGCCCACCGGCGCAGCCGTCGGTACCAGAAGCGACCTCCTGCCGGGTCTGCGGCGCCAGAAGCGCGCAGGCCCGCCCGAAGCCGGCAGCGCTCAGCGCACTCTGGAACTCCCGCGCGACGGCGACGGCGTCCGCCTGCCGAGGACCGGATGCCCCGCACCCGCCGGACCCCAGAACGACCGCGGCCACCGCCCCCGCCGAGCACCAGGCCCGCAACACCCATCGCCGCCCTCCGCCGGCGGCCGAAACTGTATGGATCACTTCGACGCCGCGCTGGGGACCTTCAGCGGATCCCGGGGCGCCTGCCCCTTGGCTTCCTCCAGCTGCTTGCCGAGCTCCTCGAGGCGGTTGCACGATGGCGTCCAACAAGATCTCCTCGATCGAAGGGCAGCGCGACGGCCCGCGTCGTGCATGTCCGCTACCCGAACTTCCCCGCCACCTCTGCGCCCGCCCCGAGGAACTCACCCATCTGGTGGCCGACCGCCACCCTGCTGCGGCGCAGCAGACACCCGAACCGTGGCGCCACCTGGCAGGCAGAGCCCGCAGACCGGTACACGGCCCGCGGGCGGTCAGCCCCGATCGGTGCACCGCCCGGAGGTCTCGTCATCCGCGCGCCGCGTACCGTCCCCGGCTACGACCGCGGGTTGTCGGCGCGTTCGACGAGGGTCAGGGCGGCTGCGGCGGTTTTGAACTGCGGCTGCTTGGAGACGGGGTCCCAGAGGGGGGCGATCACCTCGTTCGCGGCACGTCCCGGGACTCCAGGGGGTGGGGCGGCGTCGGCGGAGCTGTCCCAGTATCCGTAGTGGAAGGGTACGAACAGTACTCCGGGGCGGATGGAGCCGATACGCAGCCGTCCGCGGAGGGTGCCGCACCGGGTCGTGACGTCGACGAGGTCGCCTTCCGCGAGCCCGAGACGAGACGCGTCGGCGTCCGCGATCTCCACCCAGACGTCGGGGGCGGCGGCGTTGAGTCGGGGGACCCGTCCGGTCTTGGTGCGGGTGTGGAAGTGGTACAGGGTGCGACCGGTGGTCAGCTGGAAGGGGTGCTCCGCCTCCGGCCACTCCTGCGGCGGGACGTAGGGGGCGGGCCGGATGAGCGCCCTTCCGTCCGGGTTCACCGAGCGGTACCACTCCTCGCCGAGCGGTTCGCCCGTCACCAGGTCCTTGCCGTACGTCTCACACAGGTCCGGGTGGGCCCAGGCCGGGCCGTCGCCGTAGAGGCGGTCCGTGCCGGCCGGAGCCTGCGCGGTGCACGGCCACTGGACGCCGCTCGGGCTGCGGAGCTTCTCGTAGCTCAGGCCGGTGTAGTCGCAGGGCCGTCCGGCACTGCACCGCTTCCACGCTTCGAAGGCCTCCTCAGGTCCGCTCCAGTGAACCAGGCAGCCGCCGTCCTTGTCCTCGAAGCCCATCCGGGCCGCGTAGTCGAGGAAGATGTCCAGGTCCGGGCGGGCCTCGCCGGGCGGGTCCACGGCCTTCTCCGACAGGTGGACGGTGCGGTCGGCGTTGGTGAAGGTGCCCGTCTTCTCGCCCCACGTCGCCGCGGGCAGCACCACGTCGGCGAACTGCGCCGTCTCTGTCGGGAACAGGTCCTGGACGACCGTGAACAGGCCATCGCGGGAGAGGATCGAGCGGATCCGGGTCAGTTCGGGCAGGGACACGGCAGGGTTGGTGGCGCTGATCCACAGCATCCGCACCGTGCCCTCCTCCGCCAGACGGAAGATCTCCATGGCGTGCGTGGGCGGTCCGTCGTGGGGGATGGCCGAGGGCTCCACGTTCCAGATCCGGGCGAGGTCGGCCACGTGGTCCTCGTTCTGCCAGTTCCTGAAACCCGGCAGGTCCCCGTCGGCGCCGCATTCGCGGGTGTTCTCCGCGGTGGGCTGCCCGTTCATCTGCAGCACCCCCGCCCCCGGGCGGCCCAGCATGCCGCGGATCAGGTGCAGGTTGTTGACCTGGACGGCCGCGGCGGTCGCCTGGTCCGCGGCGGTCGCCTGGTTCGCCTGGTAGAACCCCTGCAGCACGGTCGACAGCAGCCGCTCGGCGGTGCCGACCAGCTCGGCGGCCTCCTCGATCGAGGCCGCCGGTACGTCGCAGATCCCGGCGGCCCACCGCGGCGTGCATGGTGCGATCCGCTCGCACAGGGCCTCGAATCCGACGGTGTGCCCGGAGATGAAGGCGGGATCCGTCCACCCGTGCCGGACGACCTCGTGCAGCAGCGCGTTGAGCAGCGCCACGTTGGTACCGAGGCGGGGTGCCAGGTGCACGGCGGCCCTGCGCGCCACCGGTGTGAGCCGCGGGTCCACGCACAGCAGACGGGGCGGGTCGTCACCGTCCAGCCGGTCCAGGATCCGCATCCACTGGACGACCTGCGTCTCGGCGATGTTGTGTCCGAACAGGGCGACCACATCGGCGTGGTCGATGTCCTCATAGGAGCCGGGCTGGCCGTCACTGCCGAAGGACTGCTTCAGGGCCTCCGCCGCCGTCGCCGTGCACAGACGGGTGTTGCCGTCCAGATGCGGAGTGCCGATCCCGGCGCGGGCGAGGACGGCGAGCGTGTAGTACTCCTCCAGGAAGAGCTGCCCGGAGGTGTAGAACGCGACCGCCTCCGGCCCGTGGGACGTGATGAGCTCCCGCGACCGGGCGACGACGCGTCCCATCGCCGTGGGCCAGTCGCTCTCGACCAGGCGGCCGCCTTCACGGACCAGAGGCCGCGTGAGCC
>NZ_JZWV01000419.1 GCF_000966975.1 Streptomyces katrae
GGTCCGCGGAGGCGTTGGCCTGCCACGCGTACAGGTCCTTCGGCTCCAGCCGGCCCCTGTTGACGCGGTCGCCCGGCCGGCCGCGGACCCCGACGATCCGCCCGTGCCGGACGGCGATGTCCATCGCGTCACCGCCGGAATGCAGGAGCGAGGCCGCCCGCACCCACGTGTCGACGTCCTCCTCTGCCACACCCTCGGCCAGGCAGGAGTCCGTACGGACAGGCCACTTTCCGCCTCGCTCATACGGTGTGCGCGCTCCCCAAGGGTCGGCGATCCGATCGCCGGGTACCCGTACCGGCTCCAGCCTCACAGCCGCTCCTCTCCGCAGTGCGCGCCGCACGCGCCGGCCTCTCGACCAGCGGCGCCTACCCCAGAGCCTCCGCCCGACACCGCTCGCTCCGCAGGCGTGAGGGACGCGCAGCGGGGCAAGCGCCGCCTTCGCGCGCCTCGGGGCGGGCCCGGGTCAGGCCGCACCGGACGCCGGTGGGCGGTGCGGTGAGCTGCCGTAACTCTCTGTGTTCTTTGGCCGCACGCCGGTGTGGAGTGTGTATGGCCGGCGGCACGGTGGAGTGGTTCAGCCCGGAGAAGGGCTCATCGCCCAGGACGGCGCTTCATGGGATGCGACTGCCCCATCGAGCGGCTCAGCGGGCCTGTCCGGGACGGTCGCGGATGTCGAAGAGGTCGAGGACCCCGGTCAGCTCCATCACCCGGCGCAGCTGGTGGGGGAGCGGGCCCCGCAGGGCCAGAGGGCGGGTGTTGCGCAGCCGGACCAGGGCGTTGAGGAAGCTGGAGTCGGCGAACGACACCCCCGCCACGTCCACCACCAGGGGACCGGCCGGGGAGTCCTCGTCGGCGCAGGCCTCCACCAGCACGTTGATGGTGTCCAGGTCGAAGTCGCCGGAGCAGACGACCACCCGCACACCGCCGACGTCGGTCTTCACCGTCACCTGGGGCACAGTCACCAGACCTCCCGAACAACCGCCAGTGGATCTCCACGGTGACCGTACGGCATGCCCCACACCCGCCGACACCCCCTACAAGGTCACCACCCGATGGCGAGGGCGAACGAGAGGCGGGTCCCCCCCCCGCCGACGGGCCCGGCCTGGGCGGAGGCGGCCCGCACGCCGCGCCGTTGACCTTCCGGCTCCGGTCACCGAACATGGCGCGACACACCGCCCCCCGTGGGGCGGACCAGGGGGGTGGGAGCGGTGGGGAGTCCGTTGTTACCGGACGATCCGGAGCGGATCGGCGCGTACTGGCCGGCTTCACGGCTCGGCGAGGGGGCCCAGGGGGTCGTGTACGAGGCGTACGACCGGGCCGGGAACCGGGTGGCGGTGAAGGTACTGCGCCGCTCCGCCGACGAGGCGGTGCGCCGGCTGTTCCGCCGCGAGGCGCAGGCCGCGCAGCGCGTGGCCGGCTTCTGCACCGCCCGGGTGCTGGAGGTGTCATCCGGATCCGACGAGCCGTACCTCGTAGGGGAATACGTGCCGGGCCCCTCACTCGGCGCCCGCGTCCGCGACGGCGGACGGCTGGCGGCGGACGAGGTGGTCCGGCTGGCGATCGGGATCGCCACCGGCCTGGCGGCGATCCATCGGGCAGGGGTGGTGCACCGGGACCTCAAGCCGGGGAACGTCTTGCTCGGCCCGGACGGTCCCCGCATCATCGACTTCGGCATCGCCCGGTCCCTCGACATGTCACAGACCGCCAGCGGCGTGATCATGGGAACGCTCGGCTACATGGCGCCCGAGGTGCTGTCGGGGAAGCGGGCCGGACCGGCCGCCGACGTCTTCGCCTGGGGCGCCACCGTCCTCTACGCGGCTTCGGGCGAGGAACCGTTCCGTGGCGAAACCCTGGTCGAGACCGCCTACCGGACCGTACGCCACCGCCCCGACCTGTCCACCGTGCCGCCCTCCTTGCGCGCTCTGGTGGACCGCGCCCTGTCGCAGGATCCCGGCCTCCGCCCGACCGCCACGGAGATCCTGCTGTTCCTGCTGGGTGACCCGGCCGACGAGCCCGCACCCGCGTCCAGACCCCGGACCGGGGCGGGGCCCGCCGAAAGCCCTCCCGAAAGCCCCGCCGTCGACCCCCGGATCGCCCTGATGCAGGTCGGCGCCCGCCGGGCCGGCCCCGCGGCACCGGACGCCCGCGACCGGGTCCCCACCCTGGGCGAGCGGGCCGAGGCGGCCTGGGCGGTGCTGCCCGAACGGGTAAGGCCCCTCGCCCACGAGCTCCTGCTCCGCCTGGTCGTGCCCGGCCCGTCGCCGGACGGCTCCGAGGACACGGTGCGCTCCGCGTCCCCGGCCGAACTCCTCGCCGGCCGGCCCGGCACGGAGCAGCACGCCATGACCGCTGCCGTCGCCGCCCTCACCTCGGGCGGGGCGCTGCTCGTGCTTCCCGACGGCGGGATCCGCCCCGCCCCCGCCCTCATCCCCGCCTGGCCCCGCCTGCGTGGCTGGATCGAGACGGACCGCGCCGGTACGGCCGTCCGCTTCTGGCTCACCACCACGGCACTGGTCTGGGAGGGCAACGGCCGCCGGAGCGAGGACCTGCCGCACGGCAGCGCATGGGAGAGGTGCGCGGCCTGGTTGCCGACGGCACCGCTCCACCTGCGTCCCAACCCCTTGGAATCCGCCTGCGCGAACGCCGCGTCGGCCCTCGCACGACGTACCGTGCGCCGCCGTCGGCGGTTCCGGGCAGGGCTGTCCGTCGTCACCGCCCTGGCGCTCCTGGCCGGCGGGGCGGCATGGCTCCAGTCCCGCGAGATCGACCGCAGACGGGCCGAGGCCACGGCGCGGACGACCGCCCAGTCCGCCGAGACCCTGCGCGGCACCGACCCGGTCGCGGCGATGCTGCTGGGGCTGGCGTCCTGGCGGGTGGCGGAGGTGCCCGAATCGCGGGCAGCCCTCATCGCCGCCGCCTCCCAGCGCGAGATCCAGGCCACCACCACACCCGCGTTCGCCTACGGCGAGAACAGCGAGCGCATGCTGTCGGGCACCGGACGGGAGGCGTTCCTGTTGTCTCCCGCGGGCCTGAGGTCGGTCGCCCTGACCGGCGCGGACCGGGGCCGCGCGCGTACGCTCCTGCCGCCCGGCGCCAAGACGGGTCTCCTGGGGTCGTCACACCTGAGCGAGGACGGCTCCCTCGTCGTGGTCACGGCTCCGGACGGCGGGACGCTGCAGGTCGTCTCGACCCGGGACGGCAAGGCGCTCGCCGCGCCGCTGCCGCTGAACGGACGCCAGGTGTCCGGCGTGACCAACAAGGGCGAACTGGTCCTCGGCTCGCCCACGGGCGGCACGGAGCTCGTCTCACCGGGGGGCAGCACGATCACGGGCGTTCCCGCAGACGCGTCCGTCGCGCCGGACGGTCGCCACATCGTGTCCTGCTCGACGGCCGGGGTCACCGTCCGGCCCGTCGACGGAGGGCCGGGCGTCCTGGTGCCCCGGCCTCCCGGCTCCCAGGAGCCCACCTGCAACAGAAATCTCCTGTTCAGTCCGGACGGCGGCCGGCTCGGCGCGATCAGTGTGTCCAACGACGGGAAGTCCTGCGACGTCGTCGTGTACGACCTGGCGGCCCGGCGCGTCGTGGGTGAGGCCGCCGGGCTGGGCGCCGAACCGCGGTTCAGTTCGCGGGGCAATTACCTCGTGTCCACGAACACCACCAACGGGACCGAGGTCTGGAGCGCGGACGGGGGAAGCCTGCCCGTCGCACGGGTTCCGGCGGCCGGCCTCAACAACCTCACGAGCGCCCGTATCCCGGTCACGGACCTGGCCCTGGACGAGGAGACCGAGAGCCTCCTGCAGTGGACCGGCGACACCGTCCACCGTCTCGATGTGTCCGGGGCGCTGGCCCCGGGACCCCCCGTCCGGACCTACGTGAACACCAGGGCGGTCTCCGGCGGGGGACGCGCGGCCCTGGTCACCGAGAGGTTCTCCCCGGACCTCAGCGGCCGTTCGGACCGCTTCCAGGGCAGGGTGGTCGACACGCGTACCGGCAAGGACGTGGTGCCGGCGTTCCGCCAGAACCTGTGGGTCGCCCAGGACCTGCCCAGCACCGCACTCGGCGACATCAGCGACGACGGCCGGCTGATCGCGTTCACCCAGGCCGGGGCGGACGACCGGTACGGCATCACCTTGCGGGAGGTCGGCACCGGCCGCGACGTACTGCACTGGGCGTCCGCGGAGGGCAGCGGACCCGCCTGGGTGGACCTGGCCCCCGACGGGGCCCACATCGCC
>NZ_JZWV01000422.1 GCF_000966975.1 Streptomyces katrae
GGGCGGGGAGGGGACCGCTCCGCGCAGCGGCAGGGACGCACAGCCCCGCAGGACCGCTAGCCTTGATGTCGGAAAACCGCCAGCCCGACGCCCGGGGCACCGGGATGCTGGAGCCATGTACACCGACACCGACCGCTGCGTGCGGGCCGTGCAGTCGAAGGACGCCCGTTTCGACGGGTGGTTCTTCACCGCGGTCCGGACGACCGGCATCTACTGCCGGCCCAGCTGCCCGGCCGTGCCGCCCAAGGTCGAGAACATGAGCTTCCTGCCCAGTGCGGCCGCCTGCCAGCAGGCCGGCTACCGGGCCTGCAAGCGGTGCCGGCCCGACACCAGCCCCGGGTCGCCCGAGTGGAACGCCCGCGCCGACGCCGTCGCACGCGCGATGCGGCTCATCCAGGACGGGGTCGTGGACCGCGAGGGGGTCCCGGGGCTCGCCGCGCGCCTCGGGTACTCCGCCCGGCAGGTCGAGCGGCAGCTGAACGCCGAGCTCGGCGCCGGCCCCCTCGCCCTGGCCCGCGCCCAGCGCGCGCAGACCGCCCGGCTGCTCATCGAGACCTCCGGACTCCCGATGGGCGACGTGGCCTTCGCCGCCGGGTTCTCCTCCATCCGGAACTTCAACGAGACGGTGCGGGAGGTCTTCGCCCTGACCCCCGGCGAGCTGCGGGCCCGCGCCGCCCGGGCGGGCAGGCAGGAACCCCGCGTCCCCGGGACCCTGAGCCTGCGGCTGCCCTACCGGGCCCCGCTCACCCCCGACAACCTCTTCGGGCACCTCGTCGCCACCGCCGTCCCCGGCGTGGAGGAATGGCGCGACGGGGCCTACCGGCGGACCCTGCGGCTCCCCCACGGCTCCGGGATCGTCGCCCTCACCCCCGGCCCCGACCACATCGGCTGCCGGCTCGCGCTGACCGACCTGCGGGACCTGACCATCGCCATCAGCCGCTGCCGGTGGATGCTCGACCTGGACGCCGACCCCGAGGCCGTGGACGAGCAGCTTCGCACCGACCCGCTGCTGGCGCCGCTGGTGGACGAGGCCCCCGGGCGCCGGGTGCCCCGTACCGTCGACGCGGCGGAGTTCGCCGTACGGGCGGTCCTCGGCCAGCAGGTGTCCACGGCCGCCGCGCGGACCCACGCGGCCCGCCTGGTGACCGCGTACGGGGAGCCCGTCGAGGACCCGCAGGGCGGGCTGAGCCACCTGTTCCCCTCCCCCGAGGCGCTGGCCGGCCTCGACCCCGAGGCACTGTCCATGCCGCGCAGCCGCCGGGCCACGCTCACCACCCTGATCGCGGCCCTGGCCGACGGCTCGCTGCCGCTGGGCATCGACAGCGACTGGGAGGCGGCCCGCGCCCGGCTGAACGCCCTGCCCGGCTTCGGGCCGTGGACCACCGAGGTCATCGCGATGCGGGCCCTGGGCGACCCCGACGCGTTCCTGCCGTCCGACCTCGGCGTCCGCAAGGCCGCCCGGGGCCTGGGGCTGCCGTCCACGCCCGCCGCGCTCATCGCCCGGGCGGCCGGCTGGCGGCCCTGGCGCGCGTACGCCGTCCAGTACCTCTGGGCCACCGACGACCACCCGATCAACCGCATGCCCGCAGAAGGAGCACCGTCGTGACCAGCACCAAGCAGCACACCGTCGTGGACAGCCCGTACGGGGAGCTCACCCTGGTCGCCACCGACGGGGTCCTCAGCGGGCTGTACATGACCGGCCAGCGCCACCGCCCGGCCGAGGAGTCCTTCGGGGAGCGGGTCGCGGCGGCCGAGGAGCCGTTCCCGGAGGTGGTGCGGCAGCTCACCGCGTACTTCGCCGGGGAGCTGACCGAGTTCACGGTTCCGGTCCGGCTGGAGGGGACGGCCTTCCAGCGCAGCGTCTGGGAACAGCTCGTCCGGATCCCGTACGGGCAGACCTGGTCGTACGGGCGGCTGGCGGCGGAGCTGGGCAAGCCGGGCGCCTCCCGCGCGGTGGGGCTGGCCAACGGGAAGAACCCGGTCGGCATCATCGTGCCCTGCCACCGGGTGATCGGCGCCTCCGGCTCGATGACGGGCTACGGCGGCGGGATCGAGCGCAAGGTGCGGCTGCTGGAGTTCGAGAGCCGTGGTACCGCCCTGGCCTAGGGGGTGTCCGGCGGATCAGGGTCGGATAGCCCGGGGCGTCTGGTGCCGTGGATTGCAAGGCGGAGGAGGGAGCCACTGCGGAGCATTGGCGACCGACGACAACGCGGCAAGCCGCGGCACCAGACGCCCCGGGCCCGGCCATGATCCGCCGGACACCCCCTAGGGCGTCAGACCACGGCCAGGGGGACCAGCAGGGCGAAGCCCGCGCCCGCCTCGACGGCGTAGGCGTAGAGCGACGGGTGCTGGACCGGCGCGGCGAGCAGGACCACGCTCTGCTGGGTCGCGGCGGCCTTCACCCATTCGTCGTCGGCGCCGAGCCGGCCCTGGTACCAGCCCTCGCAGGGGCCGGGGCCGGTGACGGCGAGGACGTCGTCCTCCCGGCGGTAGAAGGCCTGCCAGCCCTCGGCGGGCGCGGCCCAGGCCTCGAAGTCCTCGAAGTTGGCCCAGCCGCCCTCGCGGATCGCGGTGTCGAACAGCCAGACCGGCATGCCCTCGGGTGAGAGTTCACCGCCCGACTGCTCCTCGGTGGTGAAGTGGACCATGGGAAGGGCGTCGGGACCGTCGGCCGTGCTCGGCCAGGCGTACATCGTGATCATCTGTTGATTCTGCCCTGGGTGGAGGAGTTCGGGACAGGCACGCCGTCAGGCGTTGTCAGGTGGTCTGGGGGCGGCGGCCGTTCTCGAGTTCGACGGTCCCCTCCCCCGACTCCAGTACGCGGCAGGCCTCTTGGGCGCGCAGGCCGAGCGATCCGAGGAGGTACCGGGGCAGTTCGGCCGGCTCGACCAGCTTCCAGGAGAGCAGTTCCTCCTCCTGGAGCCTGATGGAGGCCAGCTGCGCGGCGTCGAGCACTCCGCCGTCGTAGAGGTAGGCGGCCAGCGGGGGCCGGCCCGGGCCCAGGCTCCAGTCGACGGCGAGGAGCCGGCCGAGGGGGAGGTCGAGGCCGATCTCCTCGGCGCTCTCGCGGCGGGCGGCGGTGCGCGGCGACTCGCCCCGGTCGGACTCGATCGTGCCGCCCGGCAGGGCCCAGCCCTCCCGGTAGTTGGGCTCCACGAGCAGGACGCGGCCCCGCTCGTCGCGGAAGAGGGCGGCCGCGCCGGCCAGCACCCGGGGCAGGCTCGCGATGTAGGTGGCGTAGTCATCCGTGGTCGTCACGCCGCCACCCTAACGGGCCTGCCCGGGGCCCCGTACCGGGTGTCTCACCCCTGCGGGCCGGGCCCGTCCCCGCGGTCCCGGGCCCGGTTCTCGGCGAGGCGCCGCAGCCGGGGGTGGCGGGCGGCGTTCGCCTCCGTGACGGCCTCGCCCACCATGGCCCGGACGGCGTCGCGCAGCCCGTGCAGGGCGGCGTGGCGGGCGGGACCGGCGCCGGGGTCCTCGCGCAGTTCGCGCAGCAGGGCCCAGCACAGCAGCAGCATGACGATCACGAACGGCAGGGCGACGAGGATGGTCGCGGTCTGCAGGGACTTCAGTCCGCCCGCGACGAGCAGGACGGCGGCGACGGCGGCCATCAGGACGCCCCAGGTGACGACGAGCCAGGTGGGCGGGTGGAGGGAGCCGCGGCTGGTGAGGGAGCCCATGACCAGGGAGGCGGAGTCGGCGCTGGTGATGAAGTAGGTCATGACCAGGGCCATCGCCACCCATGAGGTGAGGGTGCCGAGCGGGAGGGCGTCGAGCATCGCGAAGAGCGAGGCCTCGGGGCCCTCCTTGGCCTTGGCGGCGAGGTCGGCGGCGGCGGTGGAGTCCAGGCGGATGGCGGTGCCGCCCATCACGCAGAACCAGACGACGGTGGCCCCGGAGGGGACGAGGAGCACCCCGACGAGGAACTCGCGGATGGTGCGGCCGCGGGAGATCCGGGCGATGAAGGTGCCGACGAAGGGGGCCCAGGACAGCCACCACGCCCAGTAGAAGATCGTCCACGCGCCGAGCCAGGCGCGGTCGGTGAAGGCGCCGGTGCGGCTGGCCATGGGCAGCAGCTCGTGCAGGTAGCTGCCGACGCCGGCGGGGATCACGTCGAGGATGTAGACGGTCGGTCCGAGCAGGAAGACGAACAGCATCAGGGCGGCGGCGAGCACCACGTTGAGGGTGCTGAGCCATTTGACGCCCTTGTGCAGGCCGGAGAAGGCCGACAGGACGAAGGCGGCCGAGAGGGATCCGATGATGACCAGCTCGACGGTGGTCGAGTCCTCGATGCCGGTGGTGATGTTCAGGCCCTTGGCGACCTGGATCGCGCCGAGGCCGAGGCTGGTGGCGGTGCCGAAGACGGTGGCGAAGACGGCGAGCAGGTCGATGGCCTTGCCGGGCCGGCCCGCGGCGCGGCGGGCGCCCATGAGGGGGACGAAGGCGGAGCTGAGGCGGTTGCCGCGGCCCTTGCGGAAGGTGGCGTAGGCGAGGGCGAGGCCGGCGATGCCGTAGATGGCCCAGGGGGTGAGGGTCCAGTGGAAGAAGGAGTAGTCCAGGGCCGCGCGGGCCGCGTCCCCGGTGCGGGGGGCGGCGCCGCTGGCGGGGGGCGGGGCGAGGTAGTGGGTGAGGGGTTCGCCGACGCCGTAGAACATCAGGCCGATGCCCATGCCGGCGCTGAACATCATCGCGATCCACGCGAGGTTCCCGAACTCGGGCTCGGAGTCGTCGGCGCCCAGCCGGATGCGGCCGAAGCGGCTGACGGCGAGGACCACGCACAGGACGAGGAAGACGTCGGCGGCGGTCACGAAGAGCCAGGCGAAGTTGTTCAGCACCCAGGCCAGGGCCGAGCCGGAGGCGCTGTCGAAGGAGCCCTTGCCGAGGGCGGCCCAGGCGACGACGGCCAGCACGCCGACCACCCCGACGGCGACGACCGTGAGGTCGGGGCTGTCGTCCGGCGGGCCGCCGCCGGGCCCCGCGCCGGGGGCGTCCGGACGTGCCTGTTCCAGTGATTCCGCGCTCATCCGGCCACACTATGCAGGCGTATATCCCTATTTAGGGGCATGACGCGCCGCATGTGGCCCAGGCCACTCGTGGGCATAGGAGGATCCTCCGGATAAGCTCATGGTGGCGCGACTGCACTGTTCGATAGCAAGGGATTAGCAAGGTGACGGACGGAGCAGTAACTGAGGCCGCGCGCGTGCTCATCGCCGCGGACAAATTCAAGGGCTCGCTCACGGCCGTTCAGGTCGCGGAGCGGGTGACGGCCGGCCTTCGCAGGGCCGTACCCGGCGTGGAGGTCGAGACCCTCCCCGTCGCGGACGGCGGCGACGGCACGGTCGCGGCCGCCGTGGCGGCCGGGTTCGAACGCCGGGAGGTCCGGGTCACCGGTCCCGTCGGCGAGCCCGTCACGGCCGCTTTCGCGTTCCGTGACGGCACCGCCGTGGTCGAGATGGCCGAGGCCTCCGGGCTCCAGCTGCTCCCCGCGGGCACCTTCGCCGCGCTGACGGCGACCACGTACGGCTCCGGCGAGCTGCTGAAGGCCGCGCTGGACGCGGGCGCGCGCTCGATCGTCTTCGGCGTGGGAGGCAGCGCCACCACCGACGGCGGCGCGGGCATGCTCGCCGCGCTGGGCGCGGTGTTCCTGGACGCCGACGGCGAACCGGTGGGCCCGGGCGGCGGTGCGCTGGCCTCGCTGGCTTCGGCGGACCTGTCGGGGATCGACCCGCGCTTCGCGGACGTGGACTTCGTCCTGGCCAGCGACGTGGACAACCCGCTGACGGGCCCCAAGGGCTGCGCGGCGGTGTACGGCCCGCAGAAGGGGGCTTCGCCGGAGGACGTGGCGACCCTGGACGCGGCGCTGGGCCACTACGCGCAGGTGCTGGAGAAGGCGATCGGCCCCAAGGCCGCCGAGCTCGCCGCCTCGCCCGGCGCGGGCGGCGCGGGCGGCATCGGCTACGGCGCGCTGCTGCTGGGCGCGAGCTTCCGTCCCGGCATCGAGCTGATGCTGGAGGTGCTCGGTTTCGCCCCGGCGCTGGAGCGGGCCACGCTGGTGATCACCGGTGAGGGCTCCCTGGACGAGCAGACCCTGCACGGCAAGGCCCCGGCCGGTGTCGCGGCGGCGGCGCGGGCCGCGGGCAAGCCGGTGGTGGCGGTGTGCGGGCGGCTCCTGCTGTCCCAGGAGGCCCTCCAGTCGGCCGGCATCCGGAAGGCGTACCCGCTGACGGAGCTGGAGCCGGACCCGGCGAAGTCCATCCCGAACGCCGGACCCCTGCTGGAGCGCGTCGCGGAGAACATCGCCGCCGAGGTCCTCTGACCCGGCCGCCTGTTGCCCCCGAGGCCCGGTACCCCTGTCATGGGGTGCCGGGCCTCGGCCGTGCGGGGCGCCCAGCGGCGCCCCGGCTACACCGCCTTGGCCGCCGTCAGGACCTCGGACGTCGTCGTCACATGGGCGAAGCGGCCGCCGTGGAGGCTGACGGCGGTGGCCGTCGCCAGCTGATCGGCGGTGAGGGAGAGTCCCCCCGGCCCCGTGAGGTCGAAGGTGTGGGTGGCGTCCAGCGGGACGATGACCTCGTAGCCGAGGTTCCCGCCCATCCGGGCCGTGGTCTCCACGCACATGTTGGTCTGGATGCCGACGACCACCAGCTGGCGGATGCCCCGCGCGGTGAGCCAGTCCCCGAGGTCCGGGGTGCCGTAGAAAGAGGAATTGACGGTCTTGGTGACGTGCAGGGCCTCCCGCCCGACCCGGTCGGCGACGAAGTCCTTGAAGGCGTAGCCGGGCTGGTCGGCGGCGAGGACCGACCCGGGGCGGGGGGAGGCGTGCTGGACCAGCACCACCGGGCGGCCGGATTCCTGCCAGGCGTCCATCAGGGCGGCGATGTTCTCCTCGGCCGCCGGGTTGTTGCGCGGGCCCCAGAAGGAGGCGTCGTCGAAGCCCTTCTGGACATCGATGACGATCAGGGCACTGTCGGGGGCGATCTCGATCGCGTTCTCGGTCATGCATCGATCATGTCCGGCGCGGAGCCGGCGCCCCAGGGGCGTCGGGGACGCGAAACGATGGGATCCTGCCAGACTGGCAGGATCCCCGGATCCGGCTCTGGCAGAGTGGCCGCATGCACCGCG
>NZ_JZWV01000430.1 GCF_000966975.1 Streptomyces katrae
CGCCCTCGACGATCCGCACCCGGTCCCGCAGTGCGGGCAGGACATCCGGCACGTAGTACTCGACGACCCGTGCGAGCCGGTCCCCGGCCGGCGCCTCCGCGTTGCCGCGCACCACGCAGGTCACCCGGCGGCCGGGCTCGCGCAGCAGCGCGGCCAGCAGGTGCGCGCCGAGGAACCCCGTGGCGCCGGTGAGGAGGACCTCGCCGCCGTCGGCCGCCGCCGGTCCGGTGGAGCGGACCGGGTGCGGCGCGGGGGCCGTCGCGGTGGGCGCGGCCGGCTCCGCGGCGGGGGCCGCGGGCGCCTCCGTACCCAGCTCCGCCAGGCGGGCGGCGAACTCCGCCACGGTGGGGTACGCGAAGAAGTCCTGGATGGTGGTGTCGGGGTAGCGCTCCTGGATCTCGACCAGGCAGGCCAGTACCTGCAGGGAGTGGCCGCCGATCGCGAAGAAGTCGTCCCCGGGGGCGGTGACTTCGGTCTTCAGGGTCTGGGACCAGAGGTCCGCGACATAGCGTTCGAGATCGCTGAACGGCTGGTCGCCGTCTTCCGTCATGTCGGTGTCTTCCGTCGTCG
>NZ_JZWV01000431.1 GCF_000966975.1 Streptomyces katrae
GGTGTCTTCCGTCGTCGCGGTGTCGTCCGCGGGGGCCTCGGGGGCGGGCAGGGACGGCGGGCTGCCGGGGTCGGCCACCACCGCCTCCAGCAGGCGGGTGTAGTCGGCGCCCCACCGCCGGACCGTGCCCTCGTCGAACAGGGCCGGGTCGTACTCCCAGTCCAGGTGCAGGCCTCCGTCCGCGGCCGGGGTGACGTACAGGGTCAGGTCGAACTTGGCTCCGAGGCCGGGAAGTTCCACCGGGCGGGCGGGCCGGCCGTCGAAGTCCGGCAGGGGGAAGTCCACCGGCATCGCGAACATCACCGAGAACAGCGGGGTGCGGCCCGGGTGCCGCTTGGGGTTGAGCTCGGCGACCAGCCGGTCGAACGGGAACGCCGAGTGCCGGATGCCGTCGAGCACCACCGCACCCACGGACCTGGCCAGGGAGGTGAACGACGCGTCGTGGCCGGCCTTGACGCGGAGCACCAGGGTGTTCAGCATCAGCCCGAAGACCCGCTGCGCCGCCTCGGTGGACCGGCTGGTGACCGGTGTCGCGATCGCCATGTCCTCGGCGCCGCTGTGGTGGCGCAGCAGGACGGCGTAGGCGGTGAGCATGGTGCTGAACGGGGTGGTGTTCAGCTCCGCGGACAGGCCGCGGATCCGGGACGCCAGTGCGGGGTCCAGGTCGCAGCCCCACATCGCGCCGGCGCCCGCCCGCACCTCGGGCCGGGGCCGGTCGGTGGGCAGGGGCACCAGGTCGGGCGCACCTTCGAGCTGGGCCCGCCAGTAGGCGCTGCTCCCGGTGGTGTCGTTCCGCTCGGCCCGCTCCAGTTCGGCGAGGACGTCGTGGAACTGGTGACGGCCGGCCCGGGCGGGGGTGTCGTCACCGGCCCGGCGACGGTGGTAGTCCTGCGCCAGGTCCTCGACCATGACGCCCATGGAGGTCGCGTCGGTCACCGCGTGGTGCACCGTGACCACCAACAGGCTCCGCTCCGGGCCGAGGACCAGCGTCGCGCGGACGGGCGGCTCGGCGAAACAGCGCTGGGGGGGCGCTCCGAGCTCGCGCACCCATTCCCGGACGTCCTCGTCGCCGGCGAGCGGCCGGAGGGTGCCGGACGCCGGTCCCGCGTGTGCCGTGTCGAGGACGGTGAGCTCCACGCCGGGCTCGGCGAGGATCTCCGTCTCGAACCGGCCGCCCTTCTGGTGGAAGACGGTGCGCAGGCCGGAGTGGCGGCGCTGCGCGTCGGTGAAGGCCGCCCGCATCGCGGCCGGGTCCACGCGGCCGGCGATGTCCACGGCGAGCGTGACGTTGTGCTGGTTGGAATCCTCCTGCATCAGGTCCACGAACAGCATCCGCTGCTGGGCCAGGGACGGCTGGTAGGACGCCGTCTCCGGGGATCCGGCCGGAACCGCATCCGGAGCCGGAGCCGGGGCCGGGGCCGGAGCCGGGA
>NZ_JZWV01000432.1 GCF_000966975.1 Streptomyces katrae
ACTTCGAGGCGCTGGCGCAGCCGCAGCAGGGCCAGCGAGTCGCCGCCCGCCTCGACGAACGAGGCGCAGGCGTCGGGGGTGACGGCCAGCAGGTCGGTCCAGATGCCGCTCAGCACCTCGCGCGCCGCGGGCCGGCCGGCGGCCGCCGCCACGGCCGCGACCGGGGCCGTGGCCGTGGCCGGGCCCGCGGCCACGCCCGTGCTCGATGCGCGTTCCGGTCGCCGCGAGTGGACCCGCCGGTCGAACCCGTAGCCCGGCAGGTGGATTCTGCGGCCGGACACTCCGCCGGTGAGGTCCGCGGGCGCGCCCAGGCACCAT
>NZ_JZWV01000433.1 GCF_000966975.1 Streptomyces katrae
GGCGAGGGCCGCGTCACGCTCGCGGTCGAGCGTCTGCACCAGGCCCGGCGGGTCGGCCAGCTGTCCGGCGAGCTGGAGGAGGGTGGGGTGGGGGCCGATCTCGACCAGGACGGTCGGGGTCGCTCCGGCGCACACCCGGGACAGCGCGTCCCAGAACTCCACCGGCCGCAGCAGGTGATCCCGCCAGTACGCGGCGTCGGGTGCCGCGTCCACCGGCCCGGCGGCGCAGCCGAACCACTCGGCGGAGGCGGGCGCCGACCAGGCGACCGCTTCGGCGGCCCGCTGGAACTCGTCCGCCATCGGGCTCAGGAGCGGGGAGTGGAAGGCGTGCGAGACCGACAGCCGGCGCGTGCGCAGGCCCTCGCCGCCCAGCAGTTCCCCGATCCGCTCCAGGACCCGGCTGTCTCCGCTCAGCACCAGGTCACGGGGGCTGTTGACGGCGGCGACCGCCGCCAGGGGCTCGTCGGCGACCAGCCGGGCCACCCCGGCGGCGTCCCAGGCGGAGCCCGGGCGGCACCGGACCGACAGCATGGTGCCGGGCTCGGTCCTCTCGACCATCAGCCGGCCGCGCTCCGCCACCAGCAGAAGGGCGTCCTCCTCGGACACCGCTCCCGCGACGGCCGCGGCGGCGAACTCGCCCACGCTGTGCCCCAGTACGGCGTCGGGACGGATCCCGTACCGCGCGAGCACGCGCACCAGCCCGAACTGGACGGCGAGCAGCGCGGGCGCCGCGATGTCCGTCCGGGCCAGCCGGTCCGCCATGTCCGGGTCGAAGAGGCAGTCCCGCAGCGGGTACGGCAGCACGCCTTCCAGCAGCGCGTGGGCCCGGTCGATCCACTCCCGGAACTCGGGGTACGCGGTGTACGCGCCCGCCGCCATGCCGGTGTACTGGCCGCCCTGGCCGGTGAAGGCGAAGACCGTGCGGCACCCGCCCGCGGCGGCCACGCCCGTACGGACGCCCGCCGAGGGGTCCCCCGGGTGCCGGAGCAGGGCCGCCGCGGTCTCCGTGTCGCCGGCGAGGACGGCGAGGCGGTGCTCGAACCGCTCCCGGCCGTGGACCAGCGTGTGCGCCACGTCCCGCAGGCCGGTGTCCCACCGGTCGTCGAGGAAGCCGCCGAGGGCGGTCGAGGTGCGGGCGAGGGCGGCCGCGCCCCGCGCGGAGACGGGAAGGATGAAGGGTGGTTCCACCCTGTTCTCTGCAGTCACTGATGGGTCCCCCCAGTCGGCTCGGTGAATTCCTCCACGAGCACGCAGGCATTGGTGCCGCCGATTCCGAACGAGCTCACCCCGGCGAGCCGCGGTGTGTCCCCGGCCGGCCACGGCTCGTCAGCGGTCAGCAGCCGAAGGCTGCGGTCCGTGAGCTCCTCGATGGGCTGTGCGGAGTTGACCGTGCCCGGGAGAACCTGCTCCCGCAGCGCGTAGACCGCGGTGAGCAGGCCGGCGACGCCGGCCGCCGTGTTGCAGTGGCCGATCGCGGACTTCACCGAGCTGACGGGCAGCGGAGCGGCCCGCTCCCCGACGACCTCGCCGAGCGCCGTCGCCTCCACCGCGTCCCCCAGCCGGGTGCCCGTGCCGTGGGTCTCGACGAAGCCGAGGTCGTCCGCCTCACGGCCCGCGACCCGCAGCGCGCCGCGGACCACGGCCACCTGGCCGTCGGCCCCGGGCGCGGTGTAACCGGCCTTGCGGCTGCCGTCGTTGTTGACGGCCGAGCCGACGATCACGGCGTGGACCGGGTCCCCGTCGCGGAGCGCGTCGGAGAGCCTGCGGAGCAGGACCACGCCGGCTCCGTCCCCGCCCACCGTTCCGGTGGCGCGGACGTCGAAGGGCCGGCAGACACCGTCCGTGGCGTAGATCATGCCGGGCTCGTAGACGTAGCCGCCGTGCTCCGGATCGAGGATCGACACCCCGCCGGCGAAGGCGTAGTCGCTGGCGCCCGAGCGCAGGCTCGCGCAGGCCATGTGGACCGCCACGAGGGAGGTCGAGCAGGCCGTGTCGACCATGACGCTCTCGCCCTGGAAGTCGTGGCGGTAGGAGTAGCGGGTGGCGGCGAAGGAGGGCCTGGAGGTGAAGGCCCGGGAGAGGTCCTCGGCGAGGGAGCCCTCGCCGTCCGTCGTCTGGGCCCCGGTCTCCGCGCAGCCCGCGTAGAGGCTGGTGCGCCCCCGCAGCCGGTCCGGGGTGACCGCGGCGTTCTCCATGGCCGACCAGAGGCATTCGTGGAGCAGGCCGTGTTGCGGGTCGGTCGCCCGCGCCTCGTCCGGGGACATCCCCAGCAGCTCGGCGTCGAACGCGCGGGCCCCGTCGAGCAGGCCCCAGCGGTCTATGCGCAGCCGCCCGTCGCCGAGGTCGACCGCGGGCGCGTCCGCGCCGGCGACGCAGTCCCGGGCGTCGCGCAGGTTGTCCCAGAAGGCGTACACGTCCGGCGCCTGGGCGAAGCGTGCGGCGACGCCGATGATGGCGATCGGCTCGCCGGCGCCGGCGGTGACGGCGGCCGGGGCGGCCGGGGCGAGGGCGTCGGGGGTGCCCAGCCGTGCCGCCTGGGCGCGGACGGTGGTGTACCTGAGCAGTTCGGCGACGCCCAGCTCCAGACCGGCGTGCCGCTTCAGCATGGCCTGGAGGCGCACCAGCAGGAGCGAATGGCCGCCCGCTTCGAAGAAGTTGACGTCGTCGTCGGTGGGGACCTCGCCGAGGACCTCGCTCCACGCGTTCCGGACGGCGTCGAGACCGTGCCCCGCGGGCGCCGGGCGGGCGGTGGCGGCGGCCGGGCGGGCCGCGGAGCGGCGCTCCGGGGCGGGCAGCCGGCGCCAGTCGACCTTGCCGTTGGCGTTGAGCGGGAGTTCGTCCAGTTCCGCCCAGGCGGTCGGCACGGCGAACTCCGGGAGGACCGCGCCGGCCCGGGACCGCACGTCCTGCCAGCCGCAGCCCGGCCGCATCACCAGGTAGGCGGCGATCTCCTTCTCCCCGCGCGGGTTGCGCCAGGTCGTGACGTGGCAGGCATGGACCGCGGGGTCGGCGAGCAGGGCCGAGCGGATCTCGCCGAGTTCGATGCGCTGGCTGCGGATCTTCACCTGGTCGTCCATGCGCCCGACGAACTCGATCTCACCGCCGGGCAGTCGGCGGACCCGGTCGCCCGTCCGGTACAGACGGCCGCCGGGCCGCCCCCCGAAGGGGTCCGGCACGAAGACCTCGGCGGTCCGGCGCGGGTCGCCGAGATAGCCGCGGGCCAGGCCGACGCCGCCGAGCAGCAGTTCGCCGGGGCAGCCGACGGGAGCGAGGTCGAAGGTCCCCTCGTGGACGACGTACGCCTCCGTCCCCGGGACGCAGCGGCCGATCGAGAGGGTGCGGCTCCCCTCCTCGACCGCGTCGACCTTGGTGAACATCGAGGTGAAGGAGTTCTCGGTCGGTCCGTACCCGTGCAGCAGCACACCGGGGCCGCACCACTTCACGGCGCGCGCCACCTGCGGTATGGCGGCCGTGTCACCGCCGAAGACCATGACCCGCAGGTGCTGGAAGAGGTCGGGGGCCTCGGTGACGAGGTTGTGGAACAGGGGGGTGGTGACCATGAGCATCGTGACGCCGTGGTCCGCCACGGCGTCGCGCAGCGCCGCGGGTGCGAGCGCCAGCTCCCGGTCGAGGATCACCAGGCGTGCGCCGTGGGTCAGCGCCCCCCAGATCTCGTAGGTCGCGCCGTCGAAGTTCAACGGGGACAGGTGGGCGATCCGGTCGTCCGCTTCGAGGCGGACGTAGCCGTCGCCGCGCATCAGCCGGGAGACGCCCAGGTGCGAGAGCATCACGCCCTTGGGCCGTCCGGTCGATCCGGAGGTGTACAGCACGTTGAGGAGCATGTCGGGGTGGAGTGCGACGCCGGGCGGGTCGCCTGGCAGGCCGGCGGCGGCCTCGCGCACGTCGGTGACGGAGTGCGCGGGGTGGCCGAGGCGGGCGACGCGCTCCACGCCGTCGGGCGAGGTGAGCACCCGGCGGACGCCGGAGTCGCGGAGGATCGTCGCGAGCTTCTCGTCGGGGTACCCGGGCTCCAGCGGCAGGTACGCCTTGCCCGCGAGGGCGATGCCGAGGAAGGCGACGACGGCGTCGACGCCCTCGCCGAGCAGGACCGCCACGATCTCCTCGGAGTCCTGCGGGCGGCCGGTGGCGCGCGGGTCGTCCCGCAGGAGCCACCGGGCGACCCGGGAGGAGGCCGCGACCAGTTCCCCGTAGGTGAGCGACTGCGCGCCGTGGACCACCGCGATGCGGTCGGGGTCGCGCCGCGCGGCGTCGAGGACCATCTGCGGCGGTGTCGCCGTCGGGTGCGGGGTCCCGGGCCCGGGGTCCGCCGAGGGCGCGGCTGCCGCGTCGGCTGCCAGCAGGAGGGTGCCCAGGTGCGACGAGGGGCCGGCCGCGGCGGCGAGCAGGAGGCCGACGACCTGGTCGAGCATCGCCCGGGCAGTCGAGGGCCGCAGGATGCCGGCGTCGTAGTCCAGCTTCAGGGTGAGGCCGCCGTCGCCCTCGACCGCCATCAGCGCCACGTCGTGCTTGACGGCGCCCAGCCGCACGTCCGCGCGGGTGACGGTGGTACCGCAGGAGAGCAGCCTGACGCCGGGCTCGGTGCGGTGCGTGTAGGTGGCCCGGAAGGCAGGGTAGCGCCGGCCCTGCGCGGCGAGTTCCGCGCGCAGGGCGCCGGTGTCGACGCCCGAGTGCTCGAAGGACTCGATCACCTGGGCGCGGACCGCCGCCAGATGCTCGCTCCACGGGGTCCGCGGGGCGAAGGACGACCGCACGGGGAGCACGCGTGCGACGAGGCCGACGGTGTCGTCACGGCCGGAGCCGGTCCGCCCGCTGAACGGGATGCCCAGCAGGCCTTCGGACTGTCCGCTCCACTGGTGGAGGACGGCGGTCCACGCCGCGAGGACCCCGATCGCCGGGGAGACCAGGGCGGTCTCGAAGTGCGCCCGGAGGGCCGACAGCGACGCGCCGGTGACCGACGCCTCCTCGCATCCGGCGGCCGAGGGCCGCACGCCGCGCACCAGGTCGGGCAGGGGCTCCAGCGTCTCGGAGGACTCGTGGAGGACCGTGAGCCAGTGGGCCAGGTCTTCCGCGGCCCGCCCGTACGGCTCCTCGTCCTCGTCCTCGTCCTGCGCGCTCTCCCCCGTCTCGTGCGGCCGCGCTCCGGTCGCCTGCTCGTAGAACGAGCAGAGGTCGTCCACGAGGACGTCGACGGAGGCGGCGTCGAGCACGATGTGGTGGCCCGTCATGACCAGCACGGCACCGGCGGGTTCGACCAGGAGGTCGGACCGCAGGAGGCCCGGGGTGGTCATGTCGAGGGGCCGCAGCCCGGCCTGCTCGGCCCAGGCCGCCCTGCCCCCGTCGTCGAGGTCCCGGCCGGACCGCACGGTCCTGAGGGACGGTTCGACGTGCTCGGCGACGATCTGGCGCACCGTGCCGTCGTCGTCCGTCCGGAACGACGAACGCAGGGCCGGGTGGCGCTCGTGCAGCCGCGCGAGCGCCGCGCGCAGGGCCGCCTCGTCGATCCTGCCCTGGAAGCGCAGGCAGACGGGGACGTTGTAGCGGGAGGATTCCGGTTCCTGGCTCGCGGCCAGCCAGAGGTCGAGCTGTTCGGCTCCGGCGGTGACGACATTGCTCATATCTGCGGGGTCCGGTCCGGGGTCGCCTGCCGGTAGGCGTCGTCGACGCTCTTCCACAGGAGCGGGAAGACGGAACGCTCGGACAGCCGCTCGAGCTCGTTCACGGGTTCACCGCGCAGGCTCGTCGGGCCGTCGGCGGCCGCGGGGGCCTGCTCGGTGCGCGCCGCCGGGTGACCGCCCAGGTGCTGGCGGACCAGTCGCAGGTGGAGCTGGTTCCACTCCATGAGCTTGCAGTCGAGCGCGTGGAGTCCGGTCTGGACCGTCGAGAGCCCGCTCAGCCACGCGGCGGGTGCCTCGCCGCCCTCCCGGGCGAACTCCTCGATCAGGTCCTTGGAGGTCACGCCGCCGCGCTGCATGGCGGCTTCGAACGACTTCCACACCGCGCGGCAGACCCGGCGCAGGTTGCGTCCGCCCGGGGAGTCCAGTCCGCTGGTGTTCGCCGGGAGGTGGTCGCGCATGCGCAGGAAGCTGGCCTGGGGAAGGTGGTCCATCAGGATGCGGACGCACTGGACGGGCAGTTCCGCCAGTGAGTTCGTCCGGGCCATGAGCCGGGCGGCCAGGCCGAAGTCGTCGTGGTCCAGGGCCCCGGCCACGCGGCCCAGTTCGTTGTGCATGGAGCACCAGACGTACTCGTTGACCAGGTGGACGATCTGGAACATCCGGTGGTCGGAGTTGATGAGCTCGTCCTCGGGGACCAGTGCGGCCATCGCGAGGGTGATCCGGGTGTCCATCTCGTAGTTGCTGCCGCGGTCGTACTCGAAACGCAGGAGCGGGTTGGGCTCGCTGGGGTTGAGAACCGCCTTGGCCTCGCCCGGCCGGCCTTCTTCGATGCGTCGTGCCATTAGTGCGTTGTCTCCTCAGCTCGGCGGAACAGCCTGTTGTCGATGACGGATCTCAAGTAGGGGGTGCCCTCGGTGTAGCCCGTGCCGCTGACCGAGCCGATCATGCGGACGGCAAGCCGGTAGTGGGTGCGCTTCCAGCGCTGGTGGACGGCCTCGATCTGGGCCATCTCCCGGGCCAGGCGCGCCCCGACGTCCGGTTCGTGGGCGCGGCTCGCGATCAGCGCGTCCGCGGCCCCGCGCACGGTGGTCATGCTCTCCAGGACGCGGCCGCGCACCTGGGGGACGGACCGGAAGGCCGGCGACTCGACGCGTTCGGGGGCGGGCGTGCCGCACAGGGCTTCGAAGGTCTTGTAGTTGACGGACTGGATGGCGCTGGCACCCTCGGTGAACTTCCTGAAGAACTCGAAGGACTCGCGCTGCATCGTGGCGAGCAGGGAGAACAGCGGGAGTCCGCCGCTCAGTACCCGGGAGATCGCGGAGAGGCTCCGGAGGGCTTCCTCCGCGTCCCGGGCCTCGAGCCTGCGGATCGCCTCCGACGCCAGCCGGGCCAGGCACTCGAAGATCGACTCGAACGACTGGAGCACCCGGATGAAGAGGTACTCGTCGTGGATGACGTAGACCGGCATGAGGGTCTGGTCCAGCCTGGAGGCCATCCCGGACGGCGCCGTCTCGATCACTTCGGTGAGCTGGTCGAAACGCTCCTGCAGACCGGAGACCTTCGGGGTCAGCGGCTTCCCGCTCAGCATATCCATTTCGACTGCTACACGGAGCCCGTGTCGCAGTCTTTTTTCCACGACTTCCGGGGACGGCCGCATGCACGGCAGCTGGGAACGGTGCCCCAGCGCCGCACCGCTTTCGAATGCGAGGGCGTCGTAGAGCAGGAACGCTATGCGCGTGCCGACCTCGTCCTCGAATTCCTGGAGCGGCGGCGCCTGCCGCGGACGCAGCAGGTCGAGGGCCGTGTAGGTCGTGTAGTCGTAGGTGCCGTCGTGCTTGTCCAGCACCACCGAGAGGAAGCGTCGCAGGTGGTCGCGGGCCGTGTCGTCGCCGGCGGCCCCGGTCCCGGCGGCGCGGGCCCGGACGAGCGCCTCGACGACGGGCGTCGCGAGGAAGTGCTTTCCGACGGATCTGACATAACGCACGACATTGGCGTAGGGAAACTCTTCGGCCAGCGGCGACTGCTGCCAGGAATCGAGCTCCATCAGCAGGAGTCCCGGGAGGCCGAATTCCCCCTCGTCGAAATACATACAGAATCCCCCAAAGAATAAGCGAAGGAATTGCCTTACGGCAGTGAATCGCGCAGGTCGACGGCCGGGGCCAGCGGCGAATGCACCGCGAGGGCCGCCGCGTGCTCGTCGTCCACCGGCAGGTCGACGAGCCGCCAGCCCGCGAGGGGGGACCCGGTGTCGTCCTTGCCGAGGTCCCGGCCGAGGCCGGTGCCGAGGCCCTTGAGGTAGGCCTCCTTGCGCGCCCACACCCGGGCGAAGGCGGCCGCCCGCCCGGCGAGCGGCACCGCCGCGATCGCGGCGCGCTCCGCGGGGTGCAGGGCGCGTCCCACGTCCATGACGGTCGTGCCGCTCGGGATGCCTTCCACGTCGACGCCCACCGTCGGCTCGGCGACGGCGACGAGCACGCGCCGGCCGCTGTGGGACAGGGAGAACCGGGGCCGTGCGGCGGGCCCGTCCAGCACGGGCCGCCCGTGCGGCCCCGAGCAGAGCGGGCAGGGGTCGCGGCCGAACCGCACCGCGTACGGCTCCACGTCGAGCCGTGCGCCCAGGACGCGCCGCAGGGCGACGTGGGCGAAGGCGTAGCGGACGCGGTCGGCCTCGTGCCGGAACGTCGCGATGCGGCGGTGTTCCTCCGCGTCGAGCACGGACAGGTCGAGGGCGTCGAGTTCACGGGCGGGCGGCACGCGCACCGACCAGACGGAGACGTGGGGAGCGGGACCCGCGGCGGGTTCCGCCGTGGCCGTCGCCGTCGCCGTCGCTGCCGCCCGGGTCGCGGCCCGGATCACCGGACGCCCGTGCGCGCGTTCCCCGCCGCCGCGTCCGCGAGGAGCCGGTCCCGGGCGATCTTGCCGGTGGGGCCGACCGGGAAGGAGTCGACGACCTGGAGGCGGCCGGGGACCATGTACGGGGGGAGCAGGGCCGCGAGGGCGGCCAGGACCTCTGCCGGTGCCGCGCCGGCGCCGCCGTCCGCCGTCGGCTCGGGGACGTAGAAGGCCGCCAGCTCCCGCCCGTGCCCGGTCTCCGGGGCGAGGACCACCGCGGCCCTGACCCCGGGACAGCGGGTCAACGCGGCCTGTACCTCGCCCAGTTCGACCCGGAACCCGCGGATCTTCACCTGGTCGTCGAGACGGCCGAGGAATTCGAGGTTCCCGTCCGGCAGCCAGCGGGCCCGGTCGCCGGTGCGGTACATCCTGGCCTCCGTCCCGTCCGGTGTCCCGGCCGGGGCGAACGGGTCCGGCAGGAACCGTGCGGCCGTCAGCCCGGGAGCCCCCGCGTAGCCGAGGGCCACGCAGGTGCCGGCGATGTAGAGGTCACCGGGGACGCCGACCGGGCAGGGCCGCATCCCGGCATCGAGCACGTAGTACCGGGCGTTCTGCATCGGGCGCCCGTAGGGGACGCTCGGCCAGGAGGGGTCCACGTCCGCGACCGGGAAGCTGTTGGACCAGACGGTGCACTCGGTCGCGCCGCCCAGCGCCAGCACGCGCGCTCCGGGGAACTCGCCGCGGATCTCGTCCGGCAGGGTGACCGGGATCCAGTCACCGCTGAGCATGACGAGCCGCAGGTCCTCGCGTCCCCGCGGGTCACGGCATTCCAGGAACGGCATCACGTGCGCCATCGCGGCGGGAGCGGAGTCCCAGATCGTGACCGGTTCCTGTTCGAGCAGGTCGACCAGCAGGTCGGGCTCCGTCAGCGCCGCGTCCGGCACCACCCGGACGGAGCCGCCCGCCGCGAGCACGCCGAACATGTCGTACACCGACAGGTCGAAGCAGAAGGAGGTGACGAACAGCAGCCGGTCGGCTTCGCTCACCTCGTGGACGCGGTTGATCCAGTCGACCAGGTTGACCACGGCCCGGTGGTCGACCATGACGCCCTTCGGCTCGCCCGTGGACCCGGAGGTGAAGATGACGTAGGCGACGTCCTGCGGAGCCGGCCCGTCCGGCACCGGCGCGGCCGGGCGCCGGTCGACGTGCCAGCCGGTCCAGGAACGCAGCGCGCGCAGCCCGTTGTCCTCCGGGATCCGCGCCCGGGCGGTGATCACCACGTCGTAGCGGCCGGCCAGTTCGGCGGGCCAC
The DNA here is from genome assembly GCF_000966975.1 of Streptomyces katrae. Taxonomy (GTDB): domain Bacteria; phylum Actinomycetota; class Actinomycetes; order Streptomycetales; family Streptomycetaceae; genus Streptomyces; species Streptomyces katrae. The sequence goes on from NZ_JZWV01000433.1 coordinate 9,780, forward strand.
TCCTCCCCGTCCCGCCCGAGCACCCTGACCTCGGCCCCGGGGACGGCCCGGCCCAGCGCGGCGAAGAACGACCGCGGCACGCTGAGGCCGGTGTGCCGCCCGAGTTCCGGGTCGACGAGATCGGCGAGCACGACGGACCCGCCCGGAGCCAGCTTCGCCAGTACGTCGGCCAGGACGCGCACGAGGTAGTCCATGTCGGGGAAGAACTGCACGGTGCTGGCGAGCAGTACGAGGTCCACCGGGTGGTCGAGGGCGTCCGTGGCCTCGTGGGCGAACCCGGTGGCGCCGGTGAGCGCGACCCCCGCCCCGGCCGCCCGGTCCTGGACGGCCGCCACCGCGGAGGCGGCGGGGTCGACGGCGGTGTACCGCGCGGCGTGCGGCGCGAGGGCCTGCGTGATCAGCCCCGAACCGCAGCCGATCTCCAGGACCGCGCCTCCCCCGGTGGGCAGCGCCTCCCGGGCCAGCCGTACGACGTGGTCCCGGTACGCCGTGACCTCGTCGGCGGTGTAGAAGTGCCCGGAGGTGGTGCCGAGGTTGAAGCCCGCGGCCTGCAGCGGGTCGGGCAGTTCCGCCACGTAGTTCCAGAGGTCGCCGACGGCTTCCTCGTCGAACGAGTCCGCCCAGGTGTCCTCGGTCGCCAGGTCGTGCACGACGACGTGCCGCAGGCTGGGGACGTCCCAGCGGACCGCTCCGACGGCGGGGAGCTGGTCTCGGGAGGTGAGCAGGGCCTCGACGCCCAGCTTGACGAGGAGCGAGCGGATCCGCGAGGCCGGCCACCGGATGTCCAGCGGTATGTAGGTGGCGCCCGCCTTGAGCACGGCGAGGAGGCTGATCACCGCTTCCGCCGACCGGGTGGACAGCAGGCCCACGTGGGAGCCCCGGCCGATGCCCAGCGTGCGCAGGTGGTTGGCCAGCCGCTCGGCCCGCCTGTCGACTTCGGCGTGGGTCAGCGTCCGCGTACCGTCGAGGAGCGCCGGCCGTCCGGGCACCCGGCGCGCGGTGCGCGCGAGCAGGGCGGGGAGGGTGGTCTCCCGGTCGAAGGGGCGGAGCGTGTCGTTCCAGGCGTCCGGGGGGAGGTCCCGCGCCCCCACGGGGCTCGGTACGGCTTCACTCGGGGGGTTCATCGGGTGGTGTCACTTTCTGTGGGACAGGAAGACGGCGCGGGGACGTCAAGGGCGCGAGCAGCGCACGTCAAGGGCGCCGAGCAGCGCGCCGAGCCGCTCCCGCAGCGAACGGGCCGTGGCGGCGGGGAAGGCCCCGGTGCGGAACTGCACGGTGCCCGTGATCCCGTCGTCCGCGGCCGCGGGGTGGTGCGGCCGGAGTTCCCAGGTGAGCTCGAAGCCGCCGTCGCCGGCCGGGGTCGGCTCGGGCTGCGAGCGGGCCGGCGGCAGCGTCAGGGTGGCGTCGGCGTCCGTCTGGTAGGCCATGCAGACCTGTACGAGCGGCATCCGGTGGCCGCGGTCCCCGCCGGCCGCCGCCACGACGTCGTTGAACGGCAGTTCGTCGCGCAGCGCCCGCAGGAAGCGCCGCCGGAGCACCGGCACGAGCGGGAGCGGGTCCGCACCCGGCTCGGTGTCGACGCGCACGGGGACGGTGTTCACGCAGAAGCCCACCGTGCGTTCGAGCCGGGGATCCGACCTGCCCGCCACCGGGACGGCCACGCAGAACCGGCGCGCGCCGGTGATGTCGGAGACCGCCTGGGCGAACACCGCGAGCAGCACGACGGCCGGGGTCGCCTCCGTCGAGCGGGCGAGGTCGCGCACCACGGCTGCGGCTCCGGGCGTGACGGGCGCCGGGATGACGCCGACCTCCCCGCCGCCCGCGGACCCTGCGGTGGCGGGCGGCGCGGTCGGCGGTACGTCCTGGACTCCCGCGAGTTCCTCGCGCCAGGCCCTGAGCCGCCGCTCCCGTTCGGCGGGGTCGGCCGCGGCCGCCTCCGCGCCGTGCCAGGCCGCGTATCCCACGGCCTCCGCCGGCAGGACGGGGGCCTCCCCGCGCGAACGCGCCTCGTAGGCGGAGCGCAGGTCCTCGACGATGACGGGGAGGGACCAGCCGTCCACCGCGATGTGGTGCACGGCCAGCACCGCCGTGGCCCGTCCGGGCACCTCCGGGTCGTGCAGCACGCCGAGCCGCAGCACGGGGCCCGTGGTGAGGTCCACCGGGGCGGTGGCGAACGCTCGGGCACGGGCGGGCAGCTCCGCCGCCGGGACGCGGATCTCCTCCAGCGGCGGGATGCCGCCGGGCGGCAGGATCCGCTGGAACGGAACGCCGTCCTCGTCCTCGAGGTAGACCGTCCGCAGGACCGGGTGGCAGTCGACCACGTCGCCCAGGGCGGCGCGCAACGCCTCGATGTCGAGCGGTCCGTCAAGGGCGGTGGTGCGCTGGACCAGGTTCTGCGGGCAGCCCGGGGCGAGCTGCTCGGTGAGCCAGATCCGGATCTGTCCGGCGGACAGCTCCGGCTCGGCGGCCGCGCCCGGCTCGGCGCCGGACACGGGGGGAAGTTCGGGCAGGAGCGCCGCGAGTTCGAAGACCCGGGGCGAGGACAGCACGTCGGCGGCGGTGACCCGCCGGCCGGCCGCGAGCGTAAGCCGGTGCGCGATCCGGACGGCGGCCAGGGAATCGCCGCCGGAGTGGATCAGGTGGGTGTCCGCCCAGGCCCGCGGGGCGCCCAGTACGGCGGCGAACACGCCTGCCACCAGCTCCTCCTCCGGGCCCCGCGCGGGCGTGGAGCCGCTGGGCGCGGTGACCTGACGGGCGGCGAGGCGTTCCAGCTCCGCGTAGTCCGTCTTGCCGGAGCCGCCGCGCGGGAAGGCGTCGAGCCGGCCGATCCAGCGCGGCGCCAGCGGCCCGGGCAGCAGCTCGGCCAGCCGCTCCCGCAGCGCCGTGACGTCCAGTTCCCGCCCGTGACGTCCAGTTCCCGCTCGCCGGTGACCCAGGCGGCCAGCCCGACGGGCCGCTCCCGCACGTCGCGCAGCGGAACCACGGCGGCGTCGTGCACGCCCGGCTCGCGGCGCAGCGCGGCCTCGGTCTCCGTCGGCTCGACGCGCACTCCGCGGATCTTGAGCTGGCGGTCCACGCGGCCGCGGTACCAGAGCACCCCGTCCTCGTCGACCACGCCGAGGTCGCCGGTCCGGTAGAGCCGGACGTGGGTGTCGGCCGGCAGGCCGGTGCTCCGCGCCGGGAGCACCGACTCGACGAAACGTTCCGCCGTCTGGGCCGGGTCACCGAGGTACCCGCTGACGAGTCCCGGGCCGCCCAGCCAGATCTCGCCGGTCTCACCCCGGTCCGCGACGGCGCCGTCCTCGCGGAGCACGGCCACGAGGGTGCCGGGCAGCGGCGTGCCGATGGGCGCGTCGACGGCGTCCTCGAGGGCGGCCGCGTCGTGGACGCGGACCGTGGTGGCCAGGATGGTGCACTCGACCGGCCCGTAGCCGTTGACCAGGTGGATCCCCGGGTGGGCCGTCAGCAGCCTCCGGGCGTGTTCCGTCGACATGCGCTCGCCCCCGGACAGGGTCTGGGTGATGCCGTCGAAGCACTCGGGGGCCTCGTCCACCAGGGTGTTGAACAGCGACGCCGTCATGAGCAGCGTGTTGACGCCGTGGGCCTGCACCGCTTCCCGGACGGCGGCCGGGGTGAGCGGACCGGGAGGGCCGTAGACCACGCAGCCGCCGTTCAGCAGCGGCCCCCACGTCTCCATGGAGGCCAGGTCCCAGGCGACCGAGGAGGTGCGCAGTGCGACGGTGCGCGGGCCGAAGTGCGCGAGCGGGCCCCGCCCGGGGAACAGGTCCGGGCAGTCGTCGAAGGGCGCGACGGGCTCGCAGGAGTAGGGGGCGGGCGTGAAGAGGCGCAGGGTCGCCGCGTGCGGTGACACGGCTCCCTTGGGCTCTCCGGTGGAGCCGGAGGTGAAGAAGACGCAGGCCGGCGAGTGGGCCGAGCCGGCGGCCGGGACCAGTGCCCCGGTCCGCTCCGGCGCGAGGGCCGCGACGTCGGCCGGGACGCGCACGCTGTACGGTCCGGCCGGGGCGGTCTCCACTCCGTCCCCGACGACCTGGACGCGGGCGCCGCACCGGTCGGCGATCTGCCGCAGCCGCCCGGCCGGCCAGTCCACCGGCAGCGCCACGTAGGCCGCACCGGTCTTGAGCACCGCCAGGAGCACGGCGGGCAGGACCGGCCCGTCCGGCACCAGGACCGGTACGAAGTCGCCTTCGCCGACGCCCCGTTCCAGGAGCTCGGCGGCGAGCCGGTCGGCGGCCGCGTCCAGTTCCCCGTAGCCGACCGTCCGGCCGTCCCCGTACCGCAGGGCGACCGCGTCGGGGCGCAGCGCCGCGGCGGCGGCGAAACCGCCGTGGATCGTCGCGGAGGCCGGGATGTCCTTGGGGTGCGAGAGCACGGCCCCCGCCCGGGTGGCCACCGTCATGCGGCACCCCGGACGCACGCGTAGTGGAACAGGTCCGCCTCTTCGGCGCGGCGGTGGAAGCCGGCCCGCTCCAGCACGGCCTGCGAGGCGGCGTTGTCCTTCGCGCTGCGCGCGACGACGGTGGTGACACCGGGCTGGTCCAGTGCCCAGCGGGTCAGCTCCTGGAGCGCGCCGGTCGCGTAACCGGCGCCGCGGCCGGATTCCACGAGGCCGAAGCCCACCTCGACGGAGCCCTCGTGCGGCGGGGCGTGGAAGCCGATGTCGCCGATCACCCGGCCGTCCGCGCAGCGTACGACCTGGTACATGCCGAACCCCCGGGGGTGCTGGTCCGCGGTGCGCCTCCCGAACGCGGTGGCGGCGGCGCGCGACCCCGCGGTGGGGTAGCCCGGGGCCGCGTCGTCGCCCGGCACGTCGTCCCGCAGCAGAGCGGCGACCTGGTCGGCGGTCAGCTCCCGCAGGACGAACCGCTCGGTCGCCAGGACGTTCGGTCCGGCCGCGGACAGCTCGCGCAGGGAGCGGGGGCGCATGTCGGTCCAGATCTCCGCGATGTGCCCGAGGCACGCGTCCTCGGTCCCGGAGAACCCGGTGGCCCGCCAGCCGGAGGGCACGTCCAGGGCGTGCGGCCAGAGCGAGTGCTGGCCTTCGCCGTTGGTGACGACGTGATGAGACATGGGGTGGCTCCAGGAAAGAGGGGGGTGGTCCGCGGTCACGCGGCGGTCATGCCGTCGTCGTCTCCGGGGCGGCCGCGGCTGCGCCCGCGGCCAGCTGGGCCTGGACGGCGGCCGCCAGCTGCTCCACCGTCCGGTGGTCGAAGATCAGCTGCATGGAGAGCCGCGTGCCGACCGCACGGCCGAGCCGTGCCATGACCTTGGACGCGAGCAGGGAGTGCCCGCCCGTCTCGAAGAAGCTCTCGCTGTCGCTGAAGTCGGAGCGGCCGAGGACCTCGGCCCAGATGGCCCGTACCCGGTCGGTGAGTTCGCCCGGCGTCGTGTCGGTCTGCATCAGTGGCGCTTCTTTCTCGGCTCGTGCCGGGAGTCGTCGGTCGGGGGAGCGCCGCGCGCTGTCCGGAGCGCGGCGGGGTGTTGCTAGGTCGTCTC
>NZ_JZWV01000434.1 GCF_000966975.1 Streptomyces katrae
GTGCCGGGCGGCGCGGGTCAGGGAAGATCCGGAAGAGACGGCCTAGTCCCAGGCCCAGTTGACGGGCGCCGCGGGGGCCGTCAGGACCACGCTCTCCTCGGCCGCCGGAGCGGACGCCGTGGTCGGGGTGCCGGACCCGCCGCCGGAGAAGAGGGCCGGAAGGGCGAGGAGGAGGGAGAGGACAGCCATCCGGAACAGTCGGTTCATGCGGTCGTGCACGGTTACCCCTCAAGGAAAATGGCATGCCGGAACCACACGGGTGGGTGTGGAAGGCAGAAGAGAAAGCGATGGGCTGGGCTGGTCTTCACAGAGGACCGACGCTGTGCGGCGTCCCGTCCCGATCGATACTGGTCGCAGCCGCTACCCGGTGTCGACGGTTCCGCATGGCCCATGTAGGTCATGGCACCAACAGGTCATTTCAAGCCAGTTTCCTGAACGAAGGGCTCCGCGGCTGCCCAGACCCCCAGCAGCAGGTCGGCCCCGCACGAGGACATTTTCCAGTCGGCGGACCATTCACGGCCGAGCCAGGTGTCCCAGGCCTCGGCGGCCAGCCGTTCGGCGGCTCCGAGATCGGCGGCGACCACGAAGGTCATGGCCACGACCTGCGAGGACAGGGGAACCAGGCTCACATGGGCGATGCCCGGCTGGGGGTCGACGAGGATCCGCTCCCCGATGTCGGCGCTGCTGCGCGCGCCCGTGGTCCGGGCGTCGTACGGCGATTGCAGTAATACCTTGATCGCATACACGGGCACACCATAGCCATCCTTTGAGCACCTCAAAGGAAGACTGATCCGGCCACCTCGTGCCATGGCACAAGGAGGCCAGCCGTGCCGGCCGGCGGATTCGAAAAGGGCTTCCGGCTCAGATCCAGCCGCGCCGCGTGGCCTGTACGCCGGCCTGGAACCGGCTTTCGGCGTTCAGTGTCTTGAGCAGGTCGGCCATCAGACGGCGGACCGTACGGATCGAAACCCCGAGCTTGCGCGCGACGACCTCGTCGGTGTGGCCGTCCTCGAGCATCCTGAGCAGGGCCAGCTCACGCTCGCTGGGCCCGTCGCAGGGCAGTACCGAGGGCTCTCCGAGCGGGGTGGCGCGCTCCCAGGTCAGGTCGAACAGCTGGTTGAGCGCGGTGACGATGCTGGTGAGCCGGATGACGAACGCCCCCTGCTCGCTCGCGTCCGGCTTCACCGGGAGCACGGCCACGGAGCGGTCGCAGAGGATGAGGCGCATGGGCAGCGAGGGCATGGTCCGCGTCTGGCCCCCCTGCTGGGCGAACCAGGTGGCGTACTCGACCGTCGCCGGGTCCTTGCGCACGGTCTCCAGGTACACGGTCTGCATCCGCACGCCCCGTGCCAGGTTCTGCACGTCGAGGGGGCGCGACGCGTCCAGCGCCGCCTGGCTGAGCGCCGGACCCGGCATGAACGCCCGCACCTCGGAGGTGGCTTCCCGGGCGAGCTGCGAGAGGCGGGAACGCACCGCCTCCAGGCCCACGAGACGCTCGACGCCGGCCACGTCGTTCTGCACACGCCGTGCGGTGTACTCCGAGGTCAGAGCCGTCAGCATGGCCCGGTCCCGGGAGAGCCTGGCCCGGTGCTCGTCGAGCTCGGCTTCCATGACCTGCAGCAGGGGAAGGAGCCCGAGCTCGGGGCTGGCCGGTACGAGCGGTTCGGCTCCGGAGGTGGAACGCAGGAGCGAGAACCCGGTCAGCCGGTCGAGCGTCTCGCGGACCTCGGCTTCGTCCATGCCAAGATTCTGCGCAATGTCCTGCATATCCCAGTCGGGGTGGACGAGAAGCGCCCGATAGACGTCGCGGTCGCGATTCTCAAGGCCGATGCTCTCGAGCACTTACCTCTCCCCCTGTGGTGGTTCCGCAGCGGGATCACACTGCCTCCCCCGAAGCGCGAGCACAGCATACCCGCCCGTATGCGCAGGTCAACAAGGGTAGAGAGGCCGGCAAGATCACCTCACCCCCTAAGGGGAAGCATTTGGTCCGCGCTTCCGGCCATTCACGCCACTCACGGTGGTCGGGGAAATTCGCCCCTTGTCAAGAAGAACCGATCGCCTCGGCGAACACCTCGTACGCGTGCTCGTCGTAGAGGACGAACCTGACCTCCTCTACGTCGGTCCGGGCGCCCCGCACCGTCTCCACGGCGATCCGGGCGCCGTCGTCCATGGGCCAGCCGTAGATGCCGGTGGAGATGGCGGGGAAGGCGACCGTCCGGGCCCCCAGTTCGTCGGCGACCCGCAGCGACTCCCGGTAGCAGGAGGCCAGGAGCTCCGAGCGGTCCTCCTCGCGGGACCAGACGGGGCCGACAGTGTGGATGACGTGCTCCGCCGGGAGGCGGCCCGCGGTGGTGGCGACCGCGCGGCCCGTGGGGAGGCCCTTGCCGTAGTGGGAGCGGCGCAGGTCCTGGCAGGCGGCGAGGATCTCGGGGCCGCCGCGCCGGTGGATGGCGCCGTCCACGCCCCCGCCGCCGAGCAGCGAGGAGTTGGCGGCGTTGACGACCGCGTCCACCTCCTGGGCGGTGATGTCGCCCTGGACGAGGGTGATCCGGACCATCAGTGTCCCTTTCGCAGGTGCCGCCAGACGGCCTTGGCGGCGTTGTGGCCGGACATGCCGTGCACGCCGGGGCCGGGCGGGGTGGCCGAGGAGCAGAGGAAGACCGCCGGGTGGGCGGTGGTGTACGGGGAGAGGGTGATGCGCGGCCGCAGCAGGAGCTGGAGTCCGGCGGCGGAGCCGCAGGCGATGTCCCCGCCGACGTAGTTGGGGTTGCGGGCGGCGAGCTGCGGCGGCCCGGCGGTGGCGCGGGCCAGTACCAGGTCGCGGAAGCCGGGCGCGAAACGCTCCAGCTGGCGTTCGACGGCTTCGGTGAGGTCGCCGTCCCAGCCCGCCGGGACGTGCCCGTACGCCCAGAAGACGTGCTTGCCCTCCGGCGCCCGGCCGGGGTCGACCAGGCTGGGCTGGGCGGTGATCAGGAAGGGGTTGCGGGGGGCGCGGCCGCCCGAGGCCAGCTGGAGGGCGGCGTCGATGTCGCGGCTGCCGGGGCCGATCTGGACGGTGCCGGCCCGGCGGGGGGCCTCGGCGGTCCAGGGGACGGGGCCGTCCAGGGCGTAGTCGAGCTTGAAGGCGGCGGCCCCGTACCGGTAGCCGTCGTAGGCCCGGCCCAGGCGGGCGATCCGGGCCAGCGCGGTCGGGGAGGTGTCGAAGACGTACGCGCGGGCCGGCGGGAGGTCGTCGAGCCGTTTGACCTCGAAGCCGGTGTGCACGGCTCCGCCGAGGTCCGCCAGGTACGCGGCGAGCGCGTCGGAGATCGACTGCGAGCCCCCGCGCGGCACCGGCCAGCCGCCCGCGTGCGCGGCCAGCGCGAAGACCAGGCCGACGGCGCCGGTGCCGAGGCCGCTCAGCGGGGCGATGACGTGCGCGACGAGCCCGGAGAACAGGGCCCGCGCACGGTCGTCGCGGAAGCGGCGCATCAGCCAGGTGGAGGGCGGCAGACCGGTGAGGCCGAAGCGGGCCAGGAGGAGCGGGTCGCGGGGCAGGGCGGTGTTCGGCAGTGACATGAAGTCCCGGGCGAGGGTGTCCCAGTGGCCCAGGTACGGCTCCACCAGGCGCCGGTACGCGCCCGCGTCCCGGGGCCCGAGGGAGGCGGCGGTCTCCGCGACGGAGCGGGAGAGCACGGCGGCCGTGCCGTCGTCGAAGGGGTGCGCCATGGGCAGCGGGGCGTGCAGCCACTCCAGCCCGTACCGTCCCAGCGGCATCGTCTTGAACACCGGGGAGCCGGCGCCCAGCGGATGCACCGCCGAGCAGGGGTCGTGGCGGAAGCCGGGCAGGGTGAGCTCCTCGGTGCGGGCCCCGCCGCCCACCGATCCGGCGGCCTCGAACACGGCCACCGAGTGGCCCCGGCGGGCCAGTTCGACCGCGGCCGTCAGGCCGTTGGGCCCCGCCCCCACCACGACTGCGTCGAGAATCGACGGCACTGACAGCTCCTTCGTCCGGCGGCGGCCACTGCCCCCACCTTATTCCGCCCGTCCCCGACCGTTCAGGCCCCGCCCCGCAGCAGTTCGCGGACGCGGACCGTGGTGGCCTCGTCGCGGCCCACCGCGAAGGGCAGTGCGTTGTCCCGGTCGACGCGGAAGGGAACCCGGTCCACGGTGCTCTGCGCGCCGCCCGCCTCGCCGACCAGCAGCAGACCGGCCGCGTGGTCCCAGGCCGAGGGCCAGGTGAAGGCCAGCGCGTCCATCTCGCCGCGCGCCACCCTCAGGTACTCCAGGCCCGCCGAGCCGCAGGGCCGGGGTGCGACGCCGGGCACGTCGAGCCGGGACAGGTACCGGCGGTCCTCCTCGGAGGTGTACAGC
>NZ_JZWV01000435.1 GCF_000966975.1 Streptomyces katrae
CCTCGGAGGTGTACAGCGGGTGGGCGGTCGCCACGCGCAGGTCGGCGCCCGGCTCCGGCGAACCGCTGTGGATCCGCACGCCGTTGACGTACGCGCCCTGCCCGCGCACGGCGGTGGCCAGGACGTCCAGGGCCGGGGCGTAGGTCCAGGAGGCGAGGATCTCGCCGTGCTGTGCGAGGGCGACGAGGGTGCAGAAGTGCGGGTCGCCCTCCACGAACTGCCGGGTGCCGTCGACCGGGTCGACGATCCACACGGGCGCGTCCGCGCGCAGCGCTCCGTAAACACGCGGGTCGGCGTGCACCGCCTCCGCCTCCTCGCCGACGACGGCGGAGCCGGGCAGCAGCCGGCTCAGCGAGGCCGTGAGGTGCTCCTCGGCCTTGCGGTCGGCGACGGTCACCAGATCGTGCGGACCGTTCTTCTCGTCGACCTCGTGCTGGGCGAGCTGCCGGAACCGCGGCACGATCTCGACCGCCGCCGCCTTGCGGACGGCCTCTTCAACGTCGGGCAGGCCATGGGTCAGGAACTCTTCGATCATGCCCCCCATCACATCACGGCGGCCCGTCGAGCCCCACCGGGTTCCGCGGCGCCCGGCCGGACAGCGGGTGACATCGGGGTGAACCCGGCCCGGGAGGACACCGTGCGGGGCCGGAGCTAGCCTGGAATGGGGTCGTCCGTGCGTGGAGAAAGGCGGCGGGCTCATGAGGGGACGCGCCAGGAACGCCGTGGCAGTGGCCACGATGGTGGTACTCGCGACCGGGAACGCGGCAGTGGCCTTCGCCGATGACCTGTCCGCCAAGGAGATCTACGAACGGGCGGCGCCGGCGACGGTGCACATCATCGGAACGATGGGATCGGGTACCGGGTTCATCTACGACGCCGACAAGGGGCTCATCCTCACCAACGCGCACGTGGTGCTGGACGAGCCGTCCCTGCGGGTCGGCGTCGAGGACCGGGCCCCGGTGGCCGCCCGGGTACTGGGGATCGACCCGTGCGAGGACCTGGCGGTGCTGACCTTCTCGAACCCCCAACCCGATCTCAAGGCGCTGAAGTTCGCCGACAGCAAGAAGGTCTCCTTCGCCGACAACGTCACGGCGCTGGGCTACCCGGAGTCGATCGAGGCGCAGGGCTCGCAGAAGCCGGTGTTCACCACCGGCGCGGTGCAGAACCCCGACGTCAAGGACACCACGCCGGACCCGGACCTGCCGCGCTACCCGGAGACCATCCAGCACTCCGCCACCATCAACCCCGGCAACTCCGGCGGGCCGCTGCTGAACGGGAAGGCCGAGGTGGTCGGCATCAACACCCTTTCCCTCACCGGAGGGGGCGTGCAGGGGCAGTACTACGCCATCAGCAGCGACCACGTCCGGCCCCTGCTCGACCAGCTGGCCGCCGGTGACGTGAAGAACGACCCCGGCTGGCAGCTGATGTCCGTACAGAACCCGGCGCTGGCCGACCAGTTCGTCGAAGAGGACGCCTCGAAGGTCGCGGCCACCCAGAAGCAGTTCAAGGACAAGGACGGCATGGTGGTCATCTATTCGAGGACCAACTCCCCCGCCTACAAGGCGAAGCTGTATCCGGGCGACGTGATCACCGGCCTGAAGGACACCCCCGTCACCTCCTACGCGGACGTCTGCGACGTACTGCAGTCCGCCGCCCCCGGCGAGACGCTGCCGGTGACCGGGGAGTACGCCCCTCTCACCGCCAACGGCAAGGACGCGAAGGCCGGTGAGGCCTGGACCACCGACCTCGTGATGGACAAGGGCAAGTAGGGCGCGGCTACTGCACGCCCGTGCTCTCCTCCAGGTAGGCGAGCGCCGCGACGGGCTCCTCGGCGAAGAAGACGAGTTCGGTCAGGGGCACGGGCAGGAAGCCCTCCTCCTCCATACGCCGGAACTGCGCCTTGAGGCCGTCGTAGAAACCAGCCGTGTTGAGGAGCACCACCGGCTTCGTGGTCCTCCCGTGCTTCTTGAGCTCCAGGATCTCGGTCGCCTCGTCCAGCGTCCCGGTCCCGCCCACCATGATCACGACTGCGTCCGCCTTGGCCAGCAGCAGCGCCTTGCGTTCCGCGAGGTCGCCGGCGATCACCATTTCGTCGGCGTTCTCGCGCGCCTTGGCCGCCAGGAAGCCGACCGAGACCCCCACGAGCCGGCCGCCGGACTCCTGGACTCCGTCCGCGACGACCTTCATCAGGCCGCTCTCGGAACCGCCCCACACCAGCGTGTGACCGCCCTTCCCGAGGAGTTCGGCGAACTCCCGCGCCGGTCGGGTGTAGCGCTCGTCGAGGTCGGCGGCGGACAGGAAGACGCAGATATTCATACTTCAACAGTACGAGGCGAGGACCGGCAGGAGGGACGACCGGCAGGATGGCGGCCATGACGGATGCACTGACGGGGCCGGCACGGGACTGGTGGGGCCTTGGATTCAACCCGGCGGTCCCGGACGATCTCCTGATCCGCCTGCTCGACGTCGAGCCCGGATTCCTCTTCCGGGACGACCTCTCCCCGGCCGTCCTCGACGCGGCCGTCGACCACCCGGACCGGAAGGTCCGGGGCATCCTCGTGGAGGCCCGGCCCGGGCTGACCCCCGAGCAGTGGAGCCGGCTGCTCGTGAACGAGCCGGGCGTGGCCCGCCGGCAGCTGTTCGTCGAGGACGCGGGGTGGGCCGGCGCCCGGCTCACCCCCGAGGGCCACCGCGCGCTCGCCGCCGACCCCTCGCCGCTCGTCCGGGCCGCGGCGACCGGGCTGCCCGGGATGGGGGCTCCCCTCCTCGGCACCCTCGCGACCGATCCCGATCCCCGCGTGAGGGCCGCCGCCTGCACCCCGGCCTGGCCGCATCTCGCCCCGGCCGCACGCGACGGGCTGCTCACCGACCCCGACGCACACGTCCGGACGGCTGCCCTGCTGCGGCACCACCAGGACGTGCCCCTGGGCCCCGCCGCCCTCGACGCCCTCGCCGCCCTCGACGAGAAGGCCCGCACCCGGGCCCTGAAGACCTGCCGGCTCGAAGCGACCTGGGCCGCCCGCCTCGCCGGCGGCGAAGACGTGGAGGTACGGCTCGCCCTCGCCGAGAATCCACGGCTCCACCCGGCCGCGCTCGCAGTCCTGCTCACGGACGAGGACGAGGGGGTGCGTGCGACGGTCGCCATACGAGCCGACCTGACGGAGGAGCAGCGCGCCGGCGTCCCGGTCGGCATCGAGCCCGGCACGAGGCGCGGGTACGGGCTGCCGTGGGTCCTCGCCCTCCACGACGACTCCGAGGCGATGCGCCGGCTGGCCTCCTCCAGCCACCCCTTCGTCCGCAGCAGCGTCGCCCGGGCGCCCCGCCTCCCCGCCGACGTGGCCGGACTCCTCGCCCGGGACGAGGACCCGACCGTGCGGCTGTTCCTCGCCGAGTCCTGCGACGACGCGCCCGCCGACATGCTCCTGGAGGTCTGGCACTGGTGGGACGGCAGCCTCAGCTTCCCGGGCCGGCCCCGCAGCCACCCCAACTTCCCGCGAGCCGGCCTGCTGCGGTTCGCCGCCGATCCGAACCCGCGGCTGCGGCGGCTCGCCCTTTCCGACCCGGCGTGCACCCCCGATCTGGTCGAGGCGCTCAGCCGGGACGAGGCGGAAGAGGTACGCCGGGACGTGGCACGGGACCCGCGGCTGGCGCCCGGCGCGGCTCTACGGCTCCTCGACGACCCCGAGAAGTCCGTCCGGGCCCTGGCGGCCAGGCACCCGGCCGTACCGACCGACGTACTCCTGCGCCTCCTGGCCGACCCGGCGACCGCCCGCAACGCCTCCTACAACCCGGCGCTGCCCCTCCCCGTCCTGCACCGGATGGTCGAACTCCTGGAAGGGGGAGCCGGCTAGGGGGGCCGGGGGTCAGTCGTGGGCGGGGCCCTCCAGGTTCTTGGTGAACCACTGGAGGGCGTCCGGGATCATCTTCCTGAAGTCCGAGGTCAGGTGCTTGCCGCCGGGCTGCTCGTAGTACTCGATGGCCACCGGCGGGGCCGCCTTGGCCATCCAGCTCTTGACCACGCCCTTCTCGAACGCGTCGGCGCCGCCGGCCGTGACCAGCATCTTCACGTCGGCCTTGCCCTGGGTGACCAGCAGGTCGGGGTTGTTGGCCGCCTTCTCCGCCTCGTGGCCCTGCCACAGGCGCGAGTCCGGGATGAAGTAGCCGTCGATCGGCACCGCCGCCTTGTAGACGTCCGGGTACTGCAGAGCGAGCTTGGCGCTGCAGAACCCGCCCGTGGAGGCGCCCATGACGCCCCAGCTGTCGCGGCCCTTGAGGGTACGGAAATTGGCGCGGACCCAGTCCGGTATGTCCTGGGTCATCCAGGTCGCCATCTTGGGCTGGCCGGGGATGTCCGAACAGTCCAGCGCCCTCTTCTCGTCACTGGTGAAGTTCTGCACCGGCATGACCATGATGAACGGATGGGCCTTGCCCGCCTTGGCCAGCCGCACGTCCTCCTCCTGGATCGGCAGCTCGCTGCCGGCCCAGGTGTTGTAGCCGTTGCTCTGACCGCCCGCGAACAGGGTCAGCACCGGGAAGCCGGTCTTAGCGTACTTGGGGTCGTTGTACTCGGGAGGGAGCCAGACCCACACCTGGCCGGTCACCCCGGACTTCGGTCCGGCCAGCCTGGTCACCGATATCGGCCCGACGGCGGTGTCCCGCGCCTTGGTCAGGGTGGGGGCGGGGCCGGTCGGCATCCGCACCTTTCCCTCCGGCGAGGGCGAGGCGGCTGCGGCGGCAGGGCTGTTCGTCGCCGTCGGAGTCTTCTTCCCCTTGTCGTCCTTCTCGCCCTTGGGGCTCCCACAGCCCGCGAGCGAGACGGCCAGTACCGCTACGGCGACACCGGTCATGACGGCATGCGAACGGGAAGGCTGTCCGAACACGGCGAGAACTCTCCAAAGCGCTGGGCGGAACGCCCGTACGGGATCGCACCTACAGCAGCTTTGCGACAGGGGCCGCGAGGGGCAGGTGGCGTTTGACGTGGCATCTTAGCCCGATCATTCCGGCTCATCGGACGGACCCTGCCGCACTCGCCGTGCTGGGGCGCCCTCCCTCAGACCTCCTCGGCCGTCATCCGGCGAGTGCCGGGATGATCTTCGCGCCGTACTCGTCGATGGTGGCCTCCCTCGCGTCGTGCATGTCGTAGACGGCGAACTGATCGACGCCGAGGTCGCGTAGGGCACGGAGCTTCTCGATGTGGGCCTCGGGCGGGCCCAGGAGGCAGAAGCGGTCGACGATCTCGTCCGGGACGAAGTCGGTGGAGGGGTTTCCGGCGCGGCCGTGGTGGCTGTAGTCGTAGCCCTGGCGGGCCTTGATGTAGTCGGTGAGTTCGTCGGGGACCATGCCCGAGTGCTCGCCGTAGCGGGAGACCAGGTCGGCGACGTGGTTGCCGACCATGCCGCCGAACCAGCGGCACTGGTCGCGGGCATGCGCCAGGGCGGCCGGCGAGTCGTCGGCGGTGACGTAGGCGGGGGCGGCGACGCAGATGGTGACCGATGCCGGGTCGCGGCCCGCCTCGGCGGCGGCGTCGCGGACCGCCTTGACCATCCACTCCGTGAGGAAGGGGTCGGCGAGCTGGAGGATGAACCCGTCGGCCTTCCGGCCGGTCAGGGCGAGGGCCTTGGGGCCGTACGCGGCCATCCAGACGGGGAGTCTGCCGTCCTTGATCCAGGGGATGCGGATCGGGTTGCCGTCCACGACCGCCTCGCGGCCTTCGGCCAGGTCGCGGATGACCTCGATGGCCTCGCCGAGGCGGGCCAGGGTGTTGGGGGCGCGGCCGGCGACCCGCATCGCGGAGTCCCCGCGGCCGATCCCGCAGACGGTGCGGTTGCCGTACATGTCGTTGAGGGTGGCGAAGGTGGAGGCGGTCACCTCCCAGGTGCGGGTGCCCGGGTTGGTGACCATCGGGCCGATGTGCAGCTTCCGCGTGTTGGCGAGGATCTGGCTGTAGATGACGAACGGCTCCTGCCACAGGACCGCCGAGTCGAAGGTCCAGCCGTAGCGGAAGCCGTTGCGTTCGGCGCGCTTCATCAGGCTGATGACCTGCGAGGCCGGCGGGTCCGTCTGGAGGACGATGCCGAAGTCCATGCGGTGCTCCTTGCTGGGGAGTACGGGCCCCGGGGCGTGCGGGCCCCGGCGCCCCCTTACAGGTACTGGCAGGTGGAGCGGTGGACGAAGGCCCCGTGGCCGGCCCGGCCGGTGTACTCGCGCCGGTCGATGACGAGTTCGCCCCGGGAGAGGACCGTGTCGACGCGTCCGGTGATCCGCCTGCCCTCGTACGCCGAGTAGTCCACGTTCATGTGGTGGGTCTCGGCGGAGATGACCTGCTCGGCGTGCGGATCGTAGAGGACGATGTCGGCGTCCGAACCCGGGGCGATGGTGCCCTTCTGCGGGTAGAGGCCGAACATCCGGGCCGGGGTCGCGCAGGCGGTCTCGATCCAGCGGCGGCGGGTGATGTGGCCGTCCAGGACGGCCTGGTGGAGGAGGTCCATACGGTTCTCCACGCCGGGGAGACCGTTGGGGATCTTGGAGAAGTCGCCCCGGCCCAGTTCCTTCTGGCCGCGGAAGCAGAACGGGCAGTGGTCGGTGGAGACCACCTGGAGGTCGTTGGTGCGCAGGCCGCGCCAGAGGGCCGCCTGGTGTTCCTTCGGCCTCAGGGGGGTGGAGCAGACGTACTTGGCGCCCTGGAAGTCCGGCTCCGCCAGGTTGTCGGTGGACAGGAAGAGGTACTGGGGGCAGGTTTCGCCGAAGACCGGCAGGCCCTTGTCCCGCGCCGCCGCCAGCTCCGCCACCGCCTCCTCCGCCGACACGTGGACCACGTAGAGGGGGGAGCCGGCGACCCGGGCGAGCTGGATCGCCCGGTGAGTGGCCTCGGCCTCCAGGAGGACCTTGCGGACCTCGCCGTGGTGGCGCGGATCGGTCTCCCCGCGGGCCAGGGCCTGTTCCACGAGGACGTCGATGGCGATGCCGTTCTCGGCGTGCATCATGATCAGTCCGCCGTTGGACGAGGCCCGCTGCATCGCGCGCAGGATCTGCCCGTCGTCGCTGTAGAACACGCCGGGATAGGCCATGAACAGCTTGAAGGAGGTGACGCCCTCGCCGACGAGGTGGTCCATCTCCTTCAGGGTGTGCTCGTTGACGTCCGACAGGATCATGTGGAAGGCGTAGTCGATCGCGCAGTTGCCGTCGGCCTTGTCGTACCAGGTGTCGAGTCCCTCGCGCAGGGAGCGGCCCACGCTCTGGACGGCGAAGTCGACGATGGTGGTCGTGCCGCCCCACGCGGCGGCCCGGGTGCCGGTCTCGAAGGTGTCGGAGGCGGCGGTGCCGCCGAACGGCAGCTCCATGTGGGTGTGGGCGTCCACTCCGCCCGGGATGACGTACTTGCCGCTCGCGTCGATCGTGCGGTCGGCCGTCCAGGCCGCCGCGGCGGCCGAACCGGTGGCGGCGAGGGCCGCCACGCGGCCGTCCTCGATGAGGACGTCCGCGTGGAGCTCGTCGGAGGCGGTGACGACCAGGCCGCCTCTGATCAGGGTGCGGGTGCTCATGTCGGTCCCCCTACTCGATGCTGCGGAGCGCCTGTCCGAGGATCTCGGCCCCCTCTTCCGCCTCGGCGACGGTGAGGGAGAGCGGCGGCGCGATGCGCAGCACGCTGGTGTCGTGTCCGCCGCCCTTGCCGATGAGCAGGCCGCCCGCGCGGGCCGCCTCCAGGACGGCGGCGGCCGCCTGCGGGTCGGCGCGGTCGGTGCCGGGCTCGGTGAGCTCCAGTCCGGCCATCAGGCCCCGGCCGCGGACGTCCCGTACGGCGGGCGAGGCGGCGGCGAGGGCGCGCAGCCGCTCCAGGAGGAGGCCGCCGACACGGCGGGCGTTGCCCTGGAGGTCGTGGTCCAGCAGGTAGGCGAGGTTGGCGAGGCCGGCCGCCATGGTGACGGGGGAACCGCCGAAGGTGGAGATGGAGTTGGAGTCGAGGCAGTTCATCACCTCGGCGCGGGCGACGACCCCGCCGATGGACATGCCGTTGCCGATGCCCTTGGCGAAGGTGAGCATGTCCGGCGGGCCGTTCTGCGCGTGGGCCTGCCAGCCCCAGAAGTTGTCGCCGGTGCGGCCCCAGCCGGTCTGCACCTCGTCGCTGATCCAGAGGATGCCGTGCCGGTTGAGGACCTCGCGGAAGGCCCCGTAGAGGCCGTCGGGGGGTGAGGTGAACCCGCCGACGCCCTGGACGGGTTCGGCGATGAGGGCGGCCACTCCCCCGCGGGCCTGGCCGAGCACGTCCTCCAGGTCGGCGACGGCGGCGGCGGTGAAGGCGGCGTCGTCGAGGTGGGCGAAGGGGCCGCGGGTGCGGACGGCGCCGTGGACGTAGTACGTCTGGAGCGGGGAGAGGCTGGTCGGGGACCAGCCCCGGTTGCCGGTGATGCCGACGGTGGAGAAGGACCGGCCGTGGTAGCTGTTGCGCATCGCCAGGATCTGGTTGGAGCGGCGGTACGCGGTCGCGAGGAGCAGGGCGGTGTCGTTGGCCTCGGTACCGGAGGTCGTGAAGAAGACCCGGGCGTCGGGGATGCCTGACAGGGCGGCGATCCGTTCGGCCAGCTCGATCATGGGCCGGTTGAGGTAGAGGGTCGACGAGTGGATGATCCGTCCGGCTTGCTCGGAGACGGCCTTGGTGACCTCGGGCAGGGCGTGGGCGGTCATGGTGGTGAGGATGCCGCCGAAGAAGTCGAGGTACCGGTTGCCTTCGGCGTCCCAGACGTGGCGGCCCTCGCCGTGGGTGAGCTCGATGGGGCGGTCGTAGTAGAGCGCGAGCCAGTCGGGCAGGACGGTGCGGTGGCGGCTGTGCAGGGGGGTGGGGTCGGTCACGGCTGTACGAGCCCTCCGTAAGCGTCGGGGCGGCGGTCGCGGTAGAAGGCCCACTGGTCGCGGACCTCCTTGATCAGGTCGAAGTCGAGGTCGCGGACGAGGAGTTCCTCCTCCTTGTCGCTGGCGACCTCGCCGACCCTCGCCGACGAACTGGCCTCGGGGGTCGACGAAGTAGCTGGTGCCGTAGAAGTCGTTGTCCCCGTACTCCTCCTGGCCGACGCGGTTGATGGCGGCGACGAAGTACTCATTGGCGACGGCCGACGCCGGCTGTTCCAGCTGCCACAGGTAGGCGGAGAGGCCGCGGGAGGTCGCGGAGGGGTTGTAGACCAGCTGGGCCCCGGCCAGGCCGAGTTGGCGCCAGCCCTCGGGGAAGTGGCGGTCGTAGCAGATGTAGACGCCGACCCGGCCGACGGCGGTGTCGAAGACGGGCCAGCCGAGGTTGCCGGGGCGGAAGTAGTACTTCTCCCAGAAGCCTTTGACCTGCGGGATGTGGTGCTTGCGGTATTTGCCGAGGTAGCTGCCGTCGGCGTCGATGACGGCGGCGGTGTTGTAGTAGAAGCCCTCGCTCTCCTTCTCGAAGACGGGGACGACGATGACCATCCCGGTCTCGCGGGCCAGCTCCTGCATCCGGCGGACGGTGGGACCGTCGGGTACGGGCTCGGCCCAGCGGTAGTGCTCGGGCTCCTGGACCTGGCAGAAGTAGGGGGCGTTGAACACCTCCTGGAAGCCGATGATCTTCGCGCCCTGTGCGGCTGCCCGGCGGGCGTGCTCCTCGTGCTTGGCGATCATCGACTCGGTGTCTCCGGTCCAGGTGGCCTGGACGAGTGCGGCGCGGACGACTTGGGCCATGAGCTGCTCCTCGCGACGGGAACACCGACTTCTACGCACGTAGACGGTGTGCGTAGGGAGTCGAAGGTAGGCCCCGTCACAGCGTGGGGCAAGACCACGTTGCGCGGTTGGAGTAGTCGATCAAGTTACGTCGCCGCGCGGTCGTTTGCGGTCAGGGGGTGGGCGGATAGCGCGTGCGCGGGAGGCGGGTCCGGGACGGGGGTCAGGTCGTCGGGAGGCCGGATACGCGGAGGGCGTGGGCGAGGTCGCGGTGGCGGGTGGCGGAGAGGGAGCGGGCCGCACGGAGCAGGCGCGGGGGGAACCAGTGCGG